>JBAVIQ010000100.1:0-13760 GCA_049687035.1 Steroidobacteraceae bacterium | reverse complement strand
GTCCCCAATGGTGGCGTGGTACAGCTTGATCGCCACGTCGCGGCCGTAGAACGGGTCGTGCGACAGGTAGACCGTGCCGGTGCTGCCGCGGCCCACCTCGTGCACGACGTAGTACTTGCCGATCCGGTCAGGCGTGCCCGACAGCGATTGCATCGCCAGCGTCTGCGTCTGGACGTGCGGATGCACGGGCGACGCTGCCTCGGGTCGATCAGCGGGATTGGCTTTCGTCACGTGTACTTCTTGATGACCAACAGCAGGGCGGCGGCCATTAGGGCTGCCATCACGTCGTCGAGCATAATTCCCAGCCCCCCGCGCATTCCGTGATCGACCTCCCGGATCGGCCAGGGTTTCCACACGTCGAACAGCCGGAACAGCCCGAACGCGAGCGCCATTCCCCACCAGGTGGCCGGCGCGGCCAGCAGGGTGAGCATCATTCCCGCCACCTCGTCCCACACGATGGCGGGATGGTCGTGTACGCCGAGCTTCCGCGCGCTTTCGCCGCAGATCCCTATCCCCGCGATGGTTACGACAATCGTCACCGTCAGGGCGAACCAGAAGCCGAAAGGCGCGACCGCGAGCCCGAACAGCAGACCGACGATCGAGCCGAACGTGCCGGGCGCCACGGGCGCGAGTCCCGAGCCAAACCCCAGCGCGAGCAGGTGGACCGGATCGCGCAGCAGCATCGCCGGGACCGGGACGCGGTGGCGCTTGTGACCGGACTCAGGTGGCGAAGTGGTCATAGCCTTTCCCGGCGACATTCACGTGCGCGCCATCGCGACGGCACTCGACGCCCTCGCCTGGCACGATCGAGCCGATGCACTGCAGGCTGCAGCCGCCAGCCGCGGCGAGATTCGCGATGTGCCCGAAGCGATCGGCGGGCAGCGTGAACAGCAGTTCGTAGTCGTCACCGCCGTGCAGCACCAGACGCTCCTGTTCGGCCAGCGGATAAGCCGCGAGTTCGGGTGCCACCGGGAGACGCTCGAGATCGATGCATGCACCCACGCCGCTCGAGCGCGCGAGCTTGCCGAGATCGCCGAGCAAACCATCGGAGACGTCCATCGCGGCCGTGGCGGACCCACGCAGTGCACGCCCAAGGGCCAGCCGGGGTTCTGCACGCAGGAAGCGGCGCACACGCGCGTCCTTCGATTCGAACGTTGCGCGGCCTGATTGCAGTTCCTCGAGCCCGGCCGCGGCCACGCCGGGTGCGCCGGAGACGATGATGAGGTCGCCCGCTCGCGCTCCCGAGCGCAGCAGTGCCGCGCTGGGCGGCACGAATCCCAGCACTTCGATCGTGACGACGAGCGGACCCGATACCGTGTCACCTCCGACGAGTGCAACGCCATGGCGTTCAGCCAGCGCATACAGGCCATCCGCGAAGTCTGCGAGCCAGCGCTCATCGGGGCACGGCATCGAAAGTGCAAGCAACGCCCAGGCCGGTTCGGCGCCCATGGCGGCCAGGTCGCTCAGATTCACGGCCAGCGCCTGGTGCCCGATCGCGTTGGCAGGCGTGCCAGGAAGGAAATGCCGCCCTTCGACGAGCGTATCCGTCGCGGCGACCAGGGCCTGGCCCGGCGGCGGCCGCAGCAATGCGGCGTCGTCACCCACGCCAAGCAGGACGTCACCGCGCGGCGAACTGCGCGAGAAGTAGCGGGCGATGACGTCGAACTCACCGAGGGGCACGGGTGCTCCGGGGTTCGGAAGGCATGGTTACTTGCCCGGCGAGCGTCGCGCTTTGGGCTGCTGCTCGGCTGCGCGCAACTGGCGCGCTGCGCGATCGAGAACTGCGTTGATGAACTTATGGCCGTCCGTCGCGCCGAACTTCTTCGCGAGTTCGACGCATTCGTTCAGCACGACCTTGTAGGGCACGTCCAAGTGCACACGGAGTTCTTCGACACCGAGCAGCAGCACGGCGTGCTCGACCGGATCGAGCTGCGCCACCGGCCGATCGAGCCACGCGCCGATCATTGCGTCGAGCGCCTCGGAACCTTCGACCACGCCCTGCAGCAGTTGCTGGAAATATTCCGGGTCAACCTCGGCATAGCCTTCGTCGGACGTGTACTGGTTGCGCAGTTCCGGAAACGACTGGCCGGTCATCTGCCACTGGTAGAGCGCCTGCAGCGCCAGGCGGCGCGACAGGCTGCGCGCTCGTCCGGAACGATCGCCGCGGGGTCGCGTCATCCTCAGATGTCCAGCCGGCGCATCAGGTTTGCCAGCTCGAGAGCCACCATGGCCGCGTCGGCGCCCTTGTTGCCCGCCTTGGTGCCGGCTCGTTCCACGGCTTGCTCGATGGTGTCGGTCGTCAGGACACCGAACGCGATCGGCACGCCCGTATCGTCCGCTGCGCGCGCGAGACCCGAGGCACACTGACTGCAGACGTAATCAAAGTGCGGCGTGGCGCCGCGGATCACCGCGCCCAGGGCGACGATGGCGTCACAGCGCTTCGACGCCGCGACGCGTCGCGCGACGAAGGGCAGGTCGTAAGCGCCCGGGACGCGGATGATTTCGATCTGCTTTTCGCTGGCGCCGTGGCGCAGCAGCGCGTCCACCGCGCCGCGCACGAGGTTCTCGACGATCGCGTCGTTGAAACGCGAAGCCACGATGGCGATGCGCAGGTCGCGCGCGATGACGTCGCCATGCAAGGTGCGGATATTGTCCATCTCGAGTCTGCTCCTCAGTCCACGTATTCGGCGACTTCGAGGCCGAACGCTGAAAGTCCATGCATCTGTTTCGGCGCGCTCAGCACGCGCATGCGGCGCACGCCGAGATCGCGGAGAATCTGCGCCCCGATGCCGTAGGTACGCAGCACCTGCGCACCGCGCGCCGGGCTCGCCGTCGCCGGCGCGGGATGGCTCGACCGCACCGCTTCGGCGATCTCGAGCGGGCTCTCATGCGGGCGCAGCAGCACGACGATGCCGGAGCCTTCGCGCGCAACGCGTTCGATTGCGCCTCGCAGCGACCAACTGTGCCCCACTTCGATTGCGCCGACGAGGTCGCGCACAGTGTCCTTGAGGTGCACACGTACCAGCGGCGCCGGCTCCGATTCCGGGTTGCCGAGGATCAGCGCGAGGTGAACCGTGCTGTTGACGTGGTCTTCGTAGCAGACCAGGCGGAACGGACCGAACTCGGTCGCGATCTGCCGCTCGGCGATGCGCTCGACCGAGCGTTCCTTCTCCAGCCGGTAGCGGATCAGGTCGGCGATCGTCCCGATCTTGAGTTTGTGCTCGCTCGCAAACCGCTCGAGGTCGGGCCGGCGCGCCATCGTGCCGTCGTCGTTCAGGATCTCGACGATGACGGCAGTCGGTTCGACTCCAGCCAGCCGCGCCAGGTCGCAACCCGCTTCCGTGTGACCAGCACGCGTCAGCACGCCACCAGGCTGCGCCATGAGCGGAAAGATGTGGCCGGGTTGCCGCAGGTCTTCGGCACGGGCGGCCGCAGCGACTGCTGTCTGGATCGTGTGCGCGCGGTCGTAAGCCGAGATGCCGGTCGTGACGCCTTCGGCGGCCTCGATCGACAAGGTGAAGTTGGTGCGCTGGTCTGTGTCGGTGTCGCTGACCATCAGCGGCAGGCGCAACTGGCGGCAACGGTCGCGTGTCAGCGTGAGGCAGATCAGGCCGCGACCGTACCGAGCCATGAAGTTGACGTCCTCGGGACGCACCTTCGTCGCGGCCATCACCAGGTCGCCCTCGTTCTCGCGATCCTCGTCGTCCATGATCACGACCATCCGGCCCTGTCGGAGGTCGTCGAGGATTTCGTCGATCGTGTTCAGAGCATTCATGACAAAAAGCACCTAGGTCGTTGAATTATATAGTTTTTCATCAGACAACGACGATGCCAGATTCGCCTTTGCAGCGCGCAGTTTAGCAGGGGGCGGGGCAGGAAAGCGGAACGGCCGGCGCGAGGCTCAATCCAGGTCGGGATGCATCATCCGCTCGACATAGCGCGCAATGATGTCGACCTCGAGGTTCACACGGCTGCCTGCCTGCAGGTCACCGAGCGTCGTGACCTCCAGCGTGTGCGGAATAAGGTTCACGTCGAAGCGATCGCCGCTGGCGCCGTTCACGGTGAGGCTGACGCCATCGATGCAGATCGAACCTTTGCGGGCGACGTAGCGCGCCAGTTCGGGCGGCATCCGGAACTCCATGCGTACCGAGCGCGCATCGTCGTGGCGCGAGACCAGCTCCCCCACCCCGTCGACGTGCCCGGTGACGTAGTGACCGCCCAGCGCCTGCCCGGCCAGCAGCGCCTTCTCGAGGTTCACCCGACTGCCAACGACACAGTAACCGAGGGTCGTGAGCGAGAGCGTTTCGCGCGAGACGTCCGCTGCGAAACCCGAGGCGTCGAACCTTGTTGCCGTCAGGCAAACGCCGCTCACGGCGATACTGCCGCCGAGTTCGATGTCGGCGAGCGACACTCCGGCTGTATCGAACACCAGGGTAACGTCGCCGCCACGCGGTTCGATCGCACGCACCGTTCCAACGCCCTGCACGATTCCGGTGAACATTGAGGTCAGGTCTCCACGGGACGCAGCGTCAGGCGGAGGTCCGGCCCGACCCGTCGCACGTCGTGATAGGAATACCGCGGTCGCTCCGACAGCGCGCGCAACGGCTGTGGCAACACGAAGGAGGGCTGCGCCGTCGCGCCGAGGATGGTCGGCGCGACGTACAGCACGATTTCGTCAGCGAGTCCCGCCGCGAGGAAGCTGCCCGCGAGCTGCGGACCGGCCTCCACGAGCACCTCGTTGCAGTCGAGTGCAGCCAGGCGCCGCAGCGTCGCGTGCAGGTCGATTCGCCCGGTGGAATCCGCTGGCATGGGCTCGACCTGCAGAGCCGCCGACCTGGCTCCTGCGAGGCGAGCGAGTACGTGAGCGCCCGCTTCCGAACTGAATACCAGCGTTGGCAGGCTATCCCGCGCCAGCTTCAGATCGGGCTCGAGTCGCCCGCGGGAATCGAGCACGACACGCAGCGGTACGCGACCGCCGAGGTCGAGGGCGCCATCACGAACGGTCAGTGCGGGATCGTCCGCGAGTGCCGTGCCGATGCCCGTGACGATCGCCGATACGCGAGCGCGCAGACGCTGCACGTCGGCGCGCGCGGGCTCCGACGTGATCCACTGGCTGGAGCCGTCGGCCAGCGCCGTGCGTCCGTCCGCACTGCAGCCGAGCTTCATCGTCACCCATGGCCGTCCACGCGTCATGCGCGAAACGAAGCCTCGATTGAGCTCGCGCGCCTCGCGTTCGAGTACGCCAGCGGTCGTGACGATGCCAGCGGCTTCGAGTTTGCGCAGGCCATCGCCCGCGACACGCGGGTTGGGATCCTGCATCGCTGCGACGACCCGCCGCACCCCGGCCTGGATCAGCGCTTCGGCACAGGGCGGCGTGCGTCCGTGGTGCGAGCACGGCTCGAGCGTGACGTACGCCGTGCCGCCGCGTGCGCGGGCCGCTGCTGCCTGCAATGCAAACACTTCGGCATGCGGCTGACCCGCGCGATGGTGCCAGCCCTCGCCCACGACGGCGCCGGTCGCATCGAGCACCACGCAACCCACCGCGGGATTCGGCGCCGTCGAGTACGTCCCGCGGGCCGCGAGCTGCAGCGCTCGCGCCATGTGGGCGTAGTCGATCGCGGCGGGTTTGGCGGTCATGCGGAGTTCAATCTACTTCTTGCCGGGCGTGTTGTTGCTGTTGCCGGGGGGCGGCGCCACCGTCAGTGGCGCGTCGGCACCGGACCAGAGCCCGAGCTGCAGCTCTTCGGCGGAGCGCGGCCGGCGATGCCGCAGCTTGTCTATTTCTTCGCGGAACGCGTCGACGTCCTGGAAGCTGCGGTAGACGGAGGCGAAGCGGACATAGGCCACTTCGTCGAGCTGGTGCAATTCGTCCATCACGAGTTCGCCGATCAGTCGCGCCGGCACTTCGCGCTCGCCGAGCGTGCGCAGCTTGTGGCAGACGTGGTTCACGGCCGCGTCGACGGCTTCGATCGCCACGGGCCGCTTCTCGAGCGCCTTCACCATGCCCGAGCGCAGCTTCGCTTCATCGAAGGGCTCGCGCGTCGCATCGCTCTTCACCACGCGGGGCATGACGAGTTCGGCGAATTCGAAGGTGGTGAAACGCTCGCCGCAGCGCAGGCATTCGCGACGGCGGCGCACCTGCTGCCCCTCGCCAGAGAGGCGTGAGTCGATGACTTTCGTTTCCTCGAACGTGCAGAACGGACAGTACACCGTGCGGTCTCCTGCCCTGCTGCTTGTTCAGTGCGCGCTCAGCCGCCGTACACCGGGAAGCGGCGGCAGATCTCTTCGACCGCTGCGCGCGTCTTCGCGATCACGGCTTCGTCGTTCGGGTGCGTGAGCACGTCCGCTATCCAATGGGCGAGCTGCGCGACCTCGGCCTCCTTGAAGCCGCGGGTCGTGACCGCAGGCGTGCCGATGCGGATGCCGCTCGAGACCATGGGCGGGCGAGGATCATTCGGCACCGAATTCTTGTTCACGGTGATGTGCGCACGACCAAGCGCGGCGTCTGCTTCCTTGCCCGTCACGTCCCTGTCGGCCAGGTCGACCAGGAACAGGTGGTTGTCAGTGCCGCCGGAAACGATCCTGATGCCGCGCTGCTGGAAGACCTTGCACATCTCGCGCGCGTTGGCGACGACCTGCTGCTGGTAACCCACGAATTCAGGCTGCATCGCCTCGAGGAACGCAACGGCCTTGGCCGCGATGACGTGCATCAGTGGGCCGCCCTGCGTGCCCGGGAAGATCATCGAGTTGAGCTTCTTCGTGATCTCGTCGTTTGCACGCGCGAGGATCAGGCCACCGCGCGGACCGCGCAGCGTCTTGTGCGTCGTTGTCGTGACGACGTCGGCGTACGGCACCGGATTCGGGTACACGCCCGCCGCGACCAGGCCCGCGACGTGAGCCATGTCGCAGAGGAAGTACGCGCCCACGGCATCGGCTATCTGACGGAAGCGCGGGAAATCGAGGATGCGCGAATACGCGGAGAAGCCCGCGATGATCATCTTCGGCTTGTGCTCGTGCGCGAGGCGCTCGACCTGTGCGTAGTCGATCGCGCCGGTAGCCGGGTCGAGCCCGTACTGCACGGCGTTGAAGATCTTGCCGGAGAAGTTGACCTTGGCGCCGTGCGTGAGGTGACCACCGTGGTCGAGGCTCATGCCGAGCAGCGTGTCGCCCGGCTTCATCAGCGCGAGGAATGCGGCGGCATTGGCCTGTGAACCGGAATGCGGCTGGACGTTGGCGAACGCGGCGCCGAAGAGCTTCTTCGCGCGGTCGATCGCGAGCTGTTCGGCAACGTCGACGTATTCGCATCCGCCGTAATAGCGTTTGCCGGGATAACCCTCGGCGTACTTGTTCGTGAGCACGGAGCCCTGGGCCTCGAGCACGCGCGGACTCGCGTAGTTCTCGGATGCGATCAGCTCGATGTGATCTTCCTGGCGGACGCGCTCGTGATCGATCGCAGCCGCGAGTTCGGGATCGAACCCGGCGATAGTCATGCTGGCGGGAAACATGTGCTCTCCACGGTCGGGGACGCGCAATTGTAGCCGATCACGGAAACTACCGAGCGCGCGTGACCAGCGGCGGCGCTACGGTGGCGATGAGGTTCCCCGCCCGTGGGAGAACCAAAGGGAACGCTGCAATGGACACGCCACGAAGCACGATACTCGCCGGCTTGCTCGCTGGAACGCTGGCTGGGTTAGCCGCACTTGCGCCGCCCACCCTGGCTGCCGCAGGACCCGCTCCAGACCTCGAGGCCGGCCGTCACACCTTCGACAGCGTCTGCGTCGCCTGCCACGGCCCCACGGGGCGCCCCGACCCGGAGAATCCGACCGTCAAGGCGCTGAATCCGCAACCCGCCGACCTGTCCGACCCGCTCTTCAACAGCCGCGAACCCGCCGAGGACTGGCAGATCGTCGTCACTCACGGCGGCCAGGCGCTGGGATTGTCGGCCACGATGCCCTCGCAAATGGCTGCGCTCGATGAGCAGCAGGTCCGCAACGTCGTCGCCTACGCCAAGACCCTGGCCCCTGGCAGCGCATCCTATCCACCCGGCGAACTCAATTTCTTCCTGCCGATCCGCACCAAGAAGGCCTTCCCCGAAGACGAGATCGTCTGGAAGTCACGGCTGACCGAGCGCGACGGCGCCGACATCTGGCGCAATGTACTCGAGATCGAGAAACGTTTCGGCAAGCGCTCGATGGGTGTCGTCGAGGTCATCCATGAAGACGATGGCACGGACGCCGAGATCACCGAAGTCGAGGTCGGCGCCAAGACGGTACTGCACTGGGACCTCGCCCGGCGTTCGATCCTGTCGGGCGCCGTGGTCGTCGCCTTCCCGACCGACGGCGACGCGTCCGACGAAGTCATCCCTTACCTCGCCTATGGCCGGCTCTTCGATGAGCGCTGGATGTTCCAGTCGAGCGCCCGCCTGATCCTCCCGGTGGACGATGTGGACACCGGCGCAGCCGAGTTCGCTGGCGTGATGCACTACCGCTGGACTAAATGGCCGCGGCGCGTCTTCCCCGCACTGGAGTTCACTGCGACGGTGCCGTTCGAAGACGATGGTGGCGACTCGGTGCAGTGGACCGTGGTGCCGCAACTTCGTTTCGGACTCACCCGTGGCGCGCACGTGGCACTGAGCCTGGGTGCGGAGATTCCGCTCAGCGACCAGCCTTACGACACGCGCTGGCACCTGAGCCTGCTCTGGGACTTCGCCGACGGCAGCTTCTTCAAGGGCTGGCGTTAGCTCGCGACCAGGGCCTCGACCACTCGCGTCCACGCGCGAGCGAGGTTCTGCCGGTTGTACCCGCCGCCACCCATCGCGAGCACGCGACCGTGTCCGATTTCATCGGCGATGCGGCACACGGACGCCGCCGCATGCGCATGCGCGTCCTCGCTGAAAGCGAGATGCGTAATGGGATCGCCTTCGAGGCTGTCGGCACCGCATTGCAGGAGGATGAACTCCGGTTGCGTCTGCCGCAGGTACTGCTCGATCTTGACCCATTCACGGTGGAAGTCTTCGTCGCCTGCCCCCGGCGGCACCGGCAGGTTCAGCTTGGTGCCAGCGGCACTGCCCTTACCGGTTTCCTCCACGGCGCCGGTGCCCGGATAGAGATAGCGCCCGTCCTCGTGGATGTCGGCGAAGAGCGCATCCGGATCGGACTCGAACGCGTAGAAGACGCCGTCGCCGTGATGCGCGTCGATGTCCACGTAAGCGATCCGGCGCAGGCCATGCCGCTTGCGCAGCAGTTCAATGGCGATGCCGCAGTCGTTGAACACGCAGAAGCCCGCGGCATGTGCGCGGGATGCGTGATGCAGGCCGGCAATGGGAATGAAACCGCGGCGCGCACGGCCGCCCATGATCTCCTCGACCGCCAGCAGCGTGCCGCCCACGACCAGGCTGGAGGCCTCGAAGATGCCCTGCGAGGCCGGCGTGTCGCCGACGTCGAGGTAGCCGCGGCCTTCCGCCGATTTCTGGACGACGAGGTCGACGTACTCGCGGCGATGAAACGTTTCCAGCTCATCGCGCTCGGCCACGCGCGGGTCGACGATGCGCAACCGCAGGTAGGCGGGACTGCGGCGCAGCTCGCGCAGGAAGGCCTCCTGTCGGTCGGGCCCGAAGGGATGGCCGTCGCCGAAGCCATAGCGGCTCAGGCCGACACTGGCCACCATCAGCACCGGCGGTGACTGCGGATCGGTCTGCGTCAAGCAGCGTGCGCCCTTGCAACGGATTGCGTGGCAGCCTAGCAGCACCCCTGCGGCAGCGGTAGCGTCCAATGCCCCGGATGACCGATAATTCCCGACCTTTTCGAGTCCGCCGGACGACGAGCGCAATTCCTCCCAATGGCACAGTTCATTTACACGATGAATCGCGTCGGGAAGGTCGTACCCCCGAAGCGGGTCATCCTTCGCGACATCTCCCTGAGCTTCTTCCCGGGTGCCAAGATCGGCGTGCTCGGCCTGAACGGATCCGGCAAGTCCACGCTGCTCAGGATCATGGCGGGCATCGACAAGGAGTTCGAAGGTGAAGCGCGGCCGCAGCCCGGCATCAACATCGGCTTCCTGCCGCAGGAACCGCAGCTCGACGCGACGAAGGACGTGCGTGGCAACGTCGAAATCGCGGTCGCGCACATCAAGGCTGCGCTGACCGGACTCGACGCGGTCTATGCGGCATACGCCGAGCCGGATGCCGACTTCGACAAGATCGCGGTCGAACAGGCGCGGCTCGAAGCCATCATCCAGGCGACCGACGGCCACAACCTCGAGCGCCAGCTCGAGGTCGCGGCCGACGCACTGCGCCTGCCACCGTGGGACGCGGACGTCACGAAGATCTCGGGCGGTGAACGCCGTCGCGTCGCGCTCTGCCAGTTGCTGCTGTCGAAGCCCGACATGCTGCTACTCGACGAGCCGACCAACCACCTCGACGCCGAATCGGTGCGCTGGCTCGAGCACTACCTCGAGCAGTACCCGGGCACCGTCATCGCCGTAACCCACGACCGTTACTTCCTCGACAACGTCGCCGGCTGGATCCTGGAACTCGATCGCGGCCACGGCATTCCGTGGCAGGGCAACTACTCGTCCTGGCTCGAGCAGAAGGAAGCCCGGCTCAAGGTCGAAGAGCAGCAGCAGGACGCGCTCAAGAAGATGCTCGCGCGCGAACTCGAGTGGGTGCGCCAGAATCCAAAGGCCCGGCAGGCCAAGAGCAAGGCGCGCATGCAGCGCTTCGAGGAACTGCAGTCGCGCGACTTCCAGGAACGCAACGAGACCAACGAGATCTACATTCCGCCGGGCCCGCGCCTGGGCGAACTCGTGGTCGAAGCCAGGGGGCTGTCGAAGTCGTACGGCGAAAGACTGCTGTTCGACAACCTCAACTTCAACCTGCCGCAGGGCGGCATCGTGGGCATCATCGGCCCGAACGGCGCCGGCAAGACCACGCTGTTCCGCATCATCACCGGCCAGGAAGCGGCCGATGGTGGCGAACTTCGCGTCGGGCCGTCGGTGCAACTGGCGTATGTCGACCAGTCGCGCCAGACGCTCGACGACAGGAAAACCGTGTTCGCGGAAATCTCGAACGGCCTCGACACGATCAAGGTCGGCAACTACGAAACGCCGGCGCGCGCCTACGTCGGCCGCTTCAACTTCCGCGGCGCACAGCAGCAGCAGACCATCGGCGAACTCTCGGGAGGTGAACGCAACCGCGTGCACCTCGCGAAGGTGCTGAAGGAAGGCGGCAACGTCATCCTGCTCGACGAACCGACCAACGACCTCGACATCGAAACACTGCGCGCGCTCGAAGAAGCGCTGTTGAGCTTCCCTGGTTGCGCCGTCGTCATCTCGCACGATCGCTGGTTCCTCGACCGCATCGCGACGCACATCCTCGCGTTCGAGGGCAACAGCGAAGTGGTCTGGTTCGAGGGCAACTACTCGGAGTACGTCGACGACCTCAGGAAGCGCCGCGGCGACGAAGCGGACGAACCGCACCGCATGCGCTATCGCAGCCTGCATGCGTAGCCCGCAGCTCGCCATCGACGGTGCTTCGCTCACGCTCGAGCAGCTGCGGCGGTTCGAACGCGAGCGTCCGGCGGTCAGGCTGGCGGATGCTGCTCGCGCACGCATGCGGGAGTCCGAGGCCACCGTCGCCGCGACGGTGGCGTCCGGACGGACCGCCTACGGCATCAACACGGGCTTCGGCGCGTTCGCCAACCGCGTCATTCCCGCGCAGAAGACCCGCAAGCTGCAACTCAACCTCGTGCGCAGCCATGCATGCGGCGTGGGCGAACCGCTCGCGGCCGCGCTGGTGCGCCGCATGCTGCTGCTCAAGGCGAACAGCCTGGCGGCCGGGTTCTCGGGTGTGCGCCCGCTCGTCGTCGACACGCTTCTCGCCCTGCTCAATGCCGATGTCCTGCCCGTGATTCCCGCGCAAGGGTCCGTCGGCGCCTCTGGCGATCTCGCGCCCCTGGCGCACCTGGCGCTGGCACTGATCGGCGAAGGGGAAGCAACGGCACCGACCGCGGCGGCGGCCGAAACTCGGCGCACCGTGACCGACATCGAAGTGCTGCGCGCGGCCGGGGTCGAGCCGCTCGAACTGCAGGCGAAGGAAGGCCTGGCGTTGCTGAACGGCACGCAGCTGAGCCTGTCGCTCGCCCTCGACGGCCTGTTCCGCGCCGAGTCGCTGCTCGACGCGTCGGTGATCTGTTGCGCGATGACGGTGGAAGGTCTCGCCGGCAGTCACGCGCCCTTCGACGATCGCATCCAGCAGGCGAGCCGCCTGCCGGGCCAGATCGACGCCGCGCGGCGCATCCGCTCGCTGCTCGATTCCGACAGCGAGATTCGCCGCAGCCACGAAGACTGCGAGCGTGTGCAGGATCCTTACGCCGTGCGCTGCATGCCGCAGGTGTTCGGTGCGGTCGAACATACGTTGCGCCACGCGCGTGACGTGCTCGGCGCGGCCATCAACGGCGTCTCCGACAACCCACTGATCTTCGGTGCAGACGTGCTGTCCGGCGGCAATTTCCACGCCGAGCCGATCGGGTTCATCAGTGATTTCCTCGCGATCGCCGTCGCGGAACTCGCCAGCACGTCCGAGCGACGCATCGACCTGCTCGACCGTCGCGTGAACCCGAACCTCAACATGTTCCTCACGACCGAACCCGGGCTGGAGTCGGGCTTCATGATCGCGCATGTCACGGCAGCTGCACTGGTCTCGGAGAACAAGACGTACGCGCACCCGGCCTCGGTGGACAGCCTGCCGACGTCGGCGGGCCAGGAAGACCACGTGAGCATGGCGCCGTGGGCCGGCCGCAAGCTCGCCAGGATCTGCGACAACACCGCACGCGTGCTGGGCATCGAACTGCTCGCCGCCGCGCATGCGCTCGACTCGCTGCGCCCACTCACCACCACCGCGGAACTGCAGCGCGTGCATGCCGCAGTGCGAACACACGTGCCGTACCAGCCGGACGACCATCGCCTCGATCGCGACATCGCGAACCTCGCCCGGCTCGTCGACTCGGGCGAGCTCACCGCGCTCGTTCCGGCCAGCTGAGCGGCAGGCCGCCATGCTGGGGGTCATCGCGCTCTGCGTCGCCTTCGGCCTGCTGGCCCTGCTCCTGAGCCTGAGTCGCTGGCTCGCGCACCGGCCGTGGGCCGCCGCCGGCAACCTTGCGGTTGCGGTCCTGCTCCTGCTCGTCGCCCATCTACTCTGGCCGCCCGTCCTGCATCTGCGGACCTACGAGTCGATGCGGCCCAAGGCCCTCATCGCACAGGTCCATTGCCAACGGACCGGGCCGAGCGCGTACCGGGTCACGCTCACCCGGCTTCCCGCCGGCCGCATGCAGGTGTTCGAGATGTCAGGCGACGAATGGCGTCTGGACGTGCGCACGCTGGTCTGGACCGGCCATGCCGCGCGCCTGGGGTTGCCGGACAGCTTCAGGCTGGACCGGCTCAGCGGCCGCTACCTGCGCACGGAATTGGCCGCCGAGGCCGCGCCGACACCCGCTGCGGCCCCCGCGGCCGAACCTGCTCAAACTCTCCTCGTCCCCGCCAGTTTTGCCCTGAGCGACGAGGAAGAAGCGGGCGAAGACATCTGGGCGCAGGCCCGGACGGATTCAGGGTGGAAAGATCACCTCGACGCCCGCCATGCCTACGGCCCCTGGCGGCCGCTGGCTGACGGTGCCCGGTATGACGTTGCCATGACCCGGGCGCCGGGCCACGCCGAGGCCGTGCTCGAAGTGCGCCCGGCCAATGAAGCGGCCGCCAAGGCGATGCGC
>JBAVIQ010000099.1:0-1785 GCA_049687035.1 Steroidobacteraceae bacterium | reverse complement strand
GCGAACCACTGGCGGCGGTATCGTGCGCCGTCGCTCATCCGTGCGATCCCGATTCGCTGATGGGCGCGCTTGAGGCGGCACGACTGAACCTGATCGTGCCCGTGCTCGTGGGTCCGGCGGCGCGCATCCGCGCACTGGCCAGCGGATTGGGCCAGGACATCTCGAACTATCGCCTGGTCAGCACCCAGCACAGCCATGCATCGGCCGAGGCGGCCGTGGCGCTCGCGCGCGGCGGCGAAGTCGAAACGCTGATGAAGGGCAGCCTGCACACCGACGAGATCATGACGGCAGTGGTGTCTTCCCAGGGCGGCCTGCGCACTGAGCGTCGCGTCAGCCACGTGTTCGTCATGGACGTGCCGGCCTACGACCGCATCCTGTTCGTCACGGATGCGGCGATCAACATCGAACCCTCGCTCAGGGAAAAGGCCGACATCGCGCAGAACGCGATCGACCTCGCGCGCAGCCTGGGCATCGAGACGCCCAAGGTGGCCATCCTGTCGGCAGTGGAAATGGTCAACCCGGACATCAACTCGACCATCGACGCTGCAGCGCTGTGCAAGATGGCGGATCGCGGCCAGATCCGCGGGGCTGTTCTCGACGGGCCGCTCGCGTTCGACAACGCGATCAGCGAAATCGCGGCTCGTACCAAGAGCATTCATTCCCCGGTCGCGGGTCGCGCGGACATTCTGCTCGTGCCCAACATCGAAGCCGGCAACATGCTGGCCAAGCAGCTGCAGTATTTCGCCGGCGCCGACAGTGCCGGCATCGTGCTCGGCGCGCGCGTGCCGGTGATCCTGACGAGCCGTGCCGACAACGTGCGCATGCGCATCGGCTCGGCGGCCGTCGCCAAGCTGGTCGTCCACGCGCGACGTGCAGCCGTACCACCGCTCAAGTGACGGTCATGCCGGCTGGTGACGAACGCGCGATCCTGGTCCTCAACGCAGGATCATCGAGCATCAAGTTCTGCGTTTTCCGGCTGATCGGCGAGCAAGCCGTGCGCGACCTGCGCGGGCAGGTGTCGGGTCTCGGCACCGCGCCGCGCTTCACTTCCCGTCGTGATGGCGGGCCGGCGATCGACACCCAGCTGGGTGCCGGCCCGATGACTCACGCCGATGCGCTCGATCGCCTGCTCGAGGCGGTCCATGCGGAACTCGGCGCTGCGCGCATCGTCGGCGTCGGTCATCGCGTCGTGCACGGCGGTCTCGAGTTCATGGCGCCGACTGCGGTCGATGCGTCCGTGCTGCAGCGCCTCGACCAGTATGTACCGCTCGCGCCGTTGCACCAGCCACACAACCTCGCGGCGATCCGCGCAATGCTGGCGCGATTGCCCGGCGTGCCCGAGATAGCGTGCTTCGATACGGCGTTCCACCGCACTGTCCCGGACGTCGCGCAGCGTTTCGCCCTGCCGCCGCGGTTCGCCGAGGCAGGCGTACGGCGCTACGGGTTCCACGGGCTTTCGTACGAGTACATTGCTTCGCAATTGCCGGTGGTCGATGCGCGTGCCGCAGCTGGACGCACCGTGGTGTTCCACCTGGGCAACGGTTCGAGCATGTGTGCTTTCCGCGCATGCAAGAGCGTCGCGACCACGATGGGCTTCACCGCAGTCGACGGCCTGCCGATGGGCACGCGCTGCGGCGCGATGGATCCGGGCGTCGTGCTGTTCCTGATGGACGAGATGAAGCTCGGGCCGCGCGCGATCGAGCGGTTGATATACAACGAGTCCGGCCTGCTCGGCATGTCAGGCGTGTCGAGCGACGTCCGCGACCTGCTGGCGAGCAGCGAGCC
>JBAVIQ010000098.1:0-5969 GCA_049687035.1 Steroidobacteraceae bacterium | reverse complement strand
CGACATCGGTTCGCTCAAGACGCCGCTGCGCTCGGGGCTCGACAAGCTGCGTGCCGCCGGATGTCACGTGACGTCGGTGCACCCGATGTTCGGCCCGGACACCGAGCTGCTGTCGGGCCGGCATGTGATCTTCATCGACCTCGGCGATGCGGCAGCGCTCGCAGAAGCGCGCGCCCTGTTCGGTTCGACGATGGCCGATCTCGTCGTGATGGGACTCGACGAGCACGACCGTCTCATTGCTTTCGTGCTCGGCCTCTCGCATGCGCTCAACATCGCGTTCTTCACGGCGCTCGCAGAGAGCGGTGAAGCCGCGCCACGGCTTGCGCGCATGTCGAGCACGACGTTCGACGCGCAGCTCGACGTCGCGACGCGCGTCGCTGCCGAGAATCCGGACCTGTATTTCGAGATCCAGAGCCTGAACGACTACGGCGTTGAATCGCTGAACGCCTTGCAGGCTGCGGTCAATCGCCTGTGCCGCTCGGTCCACGAGCGTGATTCGGCGACCTTCGTCGCCATGATGCAGCAGGGCAACGAATACCTCCGTGTGCGGCAAGCCGCGCGCGACGAGGCGAGTCGCTGAACGATGAGCGACCGCGCCGTCCTGTTGCAGCAGGTGCTGGCCTGGTCGAACGGCCTCATGGCCGTGCGCTCGCTCGACCAGCTCGCGGCCAGGCTGGCGCAGCCGCCCGCTGCCGACGGCGAATCGCTCACCGGCATGTTGCTGCTGCTCGATCCTCGGCACGAACTGCGGCGCCTGGCCGCCGGCGAAGGCATGCAGCCCGACGCGTGGCCCGGGCTGCGATTCGTCGACAGTCTCGCCGGGGTCGCGCCGGAGTACGGCACGCTGCATGCTGCCTGGTCAGGGCCATACCACCCCGCCGATCACGGACTGCTGTTTGCGGCCGAGGCCGGTTGCAGGCACCTGGCCTTGTTGCCACTGCCACGCAGTGGCGCTCTCACCGGCGTCTACAACGTCGGCAGCCACGACGGCCCCGTTGCGCTTGCAGCGCTCGAATCTGCCTGGCTGGATCACATCGGTGCACAGGCATTGGCCAGCGCTGAGCGGCAGTTGCAACGTGCGCGGCTGCTGCGCGCTGGCGTCGTGGATCCACTCACGGGCTGGAACAGCCGGCATTACTTTCTGGCGCGCGTGCGGGAGCAGGTGGCGGCCAGTGTTCGGGACTCTGAACCGGCCACCTGCCTGGTGATCGATGTCGACGGCCTCGGCAGCCTCAACGAAAGGCGCGGAGTTGCGGCGGGCGATGCGGTCCTGTTCGAGGTGGGCAGCATCGTCGAAGCGCAGGTACGAGCGAGCGATTCCTTCGCGCACATCGGCGACGACGAATATGCCGCCTTACTGCCCGCCACGCAGCCCCAGTTCGCGACGCGGCTCGCGGAACGAATTCTTGCTGCCGTCCGGGCGGCGCCGATCGCCATTGCGCCCGGTGAGCGCGAAGCGGTGCGGGTGTCGATCGGGATCGCCGGACTGGACCCGGCGGCCCTCGTCGCGGGAATGGATCGCAAGGCGACCGCCGACGAATGGCTGTCGCGTGCGCACGCAGCGTTGCACCAGGCGAAACGCGCCGGTGGCGATCGGTGCGTCGCCGGTTAGTTGCGCTGGCGCAGCATCAGCAGCAGGAAGATCGGTACGCCGACGAGTGCGGTCAGTGCGCCCACCGGCAATTGCCTCGGTGCGAGCAGCAGTCGCGACGCGAGGTCAGCAGTCATCAGCACCAGGCCACCGAGCAGCGCGGAGCCCGCGAGCACGGTGCGCTGGTCGTTGCCGAGCGCGAGACGCACGAGGTGCGGCGTGACCAGTCCCACGAACCCGATGCTGCCCGCAGTGCTAACGGCGCAGCCAGTGAGCAGCGAACTCAGCACGAACACGATGCTGCGCACGCGCCGCACGTCGAGCCCGACGGTCGCGGCGATCGTTTCCCCGCGCGCCAGTACGTTCAACGGGCGGCCGAGGGCGACACAGAAGAGGGTTGCGGCGGCGAGCAGGGTCAGCAGCCAGCCCCAGCGGTCCCCGCGCGTCAGGTCGCCCAGCAGCCAGAACACCATGCCGCGCAGTCGAGTGTCGTCACTCATCGCCAGCAGCAGGCTGACGATGGAGCCCGCACCGGCGGCGACGACGACGCCCGTCAGCAGCAGGCGAGTCGGTGTCCAGCCGCCGCGGCCCTGCGCCAGGCCAAAAACCAGTGCGCACGCGGCGAGCGCTCCGGCGCCCGCAGCCGCATCGACCATCACGGCCGACATGCCGGCCATCAGGGCCAGCAGCGCCGTGACGGATGCGCCGCCAGACACGCCGAGCACGTAGGGATCCGCCAGCGGATTGCGCAGCAGGACCTGCAAGAGGGCGCCCGCGAGCCCAAGCAGCCCGCCCACGGCGAAAGCAGTGAGCGCGCGTGGCAGGCGCAGGTCCATGATGACGTCCCGCGCCAGTGAGGGCTCGGAGCCCCAGACCACGTGCCACACGGCCGCTGGCTCGACGTGCACGCTGCCGAGCATCAGCGACAGCAGCAGCAGCAGGACCGTCGTGGCGCCGAGCGCGACGAACACCGGAATGAGAGGAAGTCTGTGCAAGTGGACCCCGCGAGTTGGGGGAAGGGTAGGGAAGCGGGGGCGGGGCTACAAGCCGGACTGTGGCCGAGCGATGGTTTTGTACGGCTGCCGCCGATGTGAAAAAATCAACCGCAACCGGACTTTGCACAGGCCATGAGCGATTACATCGACAGCCAGGGATTTCGCGCCAACGTCGGCATCGTCCTGATGCGCGAAGGCGGCGAGCTGTTCCTGGGCGGTCGGCGGGACGGTCGTGGCTGGCAGTTTCCACAGGGCGGCGTGCTGCGCAACGAGCAGCCGGAAGTGGCGCTTTATCGCGAACTGCACGAGGAAGTCGGGCTCGAGCGCGGTGACGTCGAACTCGTCGCCAGCACCAGCCGCTGGCTCCGCTACCGGCTGCCGCACCAGTACGTGCGCCGTCGCGGCAACCCGGTCTGCATCGGCCAGAAGCAACGCTGGTTCCTGTTGCGGATGCTGGGTGACGACTCCCGCTTCAACTTCGAGGCGACCGGCGAGCCCGAATTCGACCAGGGGCGCTGGGTCGATTACTGGGCGCCCGTGCGCGAAGTCATCTATTTCAAGCGCGCGGTCTACGTGCGCGCGCTGCAGGAGCTGGGCGAGCAGGCGTTTGCCGCAGGTCCGCCGCCGCGCCCCGAATGGCTGACCGACGCAATGCTGCGCGCGCCGCAAGTGCGATCGCCGCGTCGCCGCCGACGGACGGGCAGTGGCACGCTCGCGGCCGCGAGCGATGATGCCGTGACGGGTGCCTCGGTCGCGACAGGCGCGCCCGAAGGATCCGACCAGTGACCGAGGCCCGGGCGCCCGGGGCTCGGCTCCCTTTGCTCTACGCTGCACTCGTAGCCGCATTGCTTGCGGCACTGGCGGGCTGGATCGGCTATGGACTCGGCCAGCGTTCCACGGGCCACGACTCGGCGGCAGCAGCCGAAACACGTGCAGTCGCCGAAGACCATGACCAACGGCTCGAATTCGAGAACAAGCGGCTGAATGCCAAGGTGGCCGAGCTCGAAATGGCGCGGCGACTCGACCGCGACGCGTATGGGCAGGTCGAGGCGACACTAGGTGACTTGCAATCGCAGCTGGCGCGACAGAGCGACGACCTGGCGTTCTATCGCAGCATCGTCTCGCCGGCCGACGGCATCCAGGGCCTGCGCATCCAGCGCTTCGAGGTTCTGCCGGGCGACGCGCCGCGCCAGGTGCGGCTGAAGCTCACGCTGGTCCAGGCGATGCGGCACGAAAGCATCGTTGCTGGCCTCGCGCAGATCACATTGCTCGGGGCCAAGGACGCCGTGCCGGCCCGCTTTTCGGTCGGCGACCTGCTCGGCAAGCCACGGGCAGAGCTCCCGTTCTCGTTTCGATATTTCCAGACGATCGAGCAGGCTGTCGTCCTGCCGGAGGGTTTCGAGCCATTCGAGACCGAAGTTCGGGTGCGTTCGAGCAAGCTGCGCGCGCCGGTACAGCAGACATTTGCGTGGAAAGTCACAGGCCAGCCGGTCGCCGCGCTATGAGGCGGGGGATTGGTAAGCTAAAATTCGCCCCCAGATTCGACCGCCTGCGACGACGCACGGAGCATCCATGACAGAAGCCACTGCGCTGAACGAGACGGCCGACGCCGCCCTGCTGGTCTTTACGGACTCGGCGGCCGCCAAGGTAAGCGAGCTGATCCGCGAGGAAGGCAACCCCAACCTCAAACTGCGGGTATTCGTTTCCGGCGGCGGCTGCTCCGGCTTCCAGTACGGATTCACGTTCGACGAGAACGAGGAAGACGGCGATACCTGCGTCGAGAACCAGGGTGTGCGCCTGCTCGTCGACCCGATGAGTTTCCAGTACCTGACGGGCGCCGAAATCGATTATCGCGAGGACCTCGAAGGGGCGCAGTTCGTGATCCGCAATCCGAACGCACAGACCACCTGCGGGTGCGGTTCGTCCTTCTCCACCTGATGAGCTGAACCGCCGTCGTGCCGCATCGGGTCCCGGACGTCCTCGCGGCGGTGGATCTCGGCTCGAACAGCTTTCACATGATCGTCGCCCGTTACAACCACGGGCAGCTCATCGTGCTCGACCGCCTGCGCGAGATGGTTCGTCTCGCCGCGGGTCTAGACGAACACGGCCGCCTCAGCCGCGAATCGACGCAGCGCGCGCTGCAATGCCTCGAACGCTTCGGCCAGCGCCTGCGCGACATGCGTGCGGAGAGCGTTCGCGTCGTCGGCACCAACACGCTGCGCAAGGCCAAGCGTCGCGGGGTGTTTCTCGAGCGGGCCCGCGACGCTCTGGGCCACCCCATTGAAATCATCTCAGGCGTCGAAGAAGCGCGCCTGATCCATCTCGGCGTCGCGCACACGACGCCGCACGAAGGCGGTCATCGCCTCGTCGTCGACATCGGCGGCGGCAGCACCGAACTCATCATCGGCGAGGGCCTTTCGGCCAAGCGACTCGAGAGCCTGTACATGGGTTGCGTCAGCTTGAGCGCGAGCTTTTTTCCCGACGGCGAGATCACCGAAAAACGCATGAAGCGCGCACGCACGGCCGCGCATCTGGAACTCGAGCCGGTCATCAATCGCTTCAAGCGTTCCGAGTGGGACATCGCGTATGGCACCTCCGGCACGCTGCGCGCCGTGGCCGACACGCTGCAGGCGCGCGAGCCGGCGGCATCGCATATCGACCGGGCGGGTCTCGAGTGGCTGCTGCAGGAAACGCTGCGCGCCGGCCAGACCTCGCGGCTCAAATTGCCGGGACTGCCGTCCGAACGGCAGGACGTGCTGCCGGGCGGCCTCGCCATCCTGCTCGAAGTGTTCGATCGACTCGGCATCGAGACGATGCGGGTTGCAGACGGCGCGCTGCGTGAAGGTTTGCTGTACGACCTGCTCGGACGCCTCACCGACGAAGACGCGCGCGTGCGCAGCGTGCGTGCGATGGAAGGGCGCTTCCACGTCGAGACCGCGCAGGCGGATCGCATCGAGGCGACTGCGCTCGGCTTCCTGCGGCAGGTGCGTGACGACTGGGGCCTGGACGATCCGCTCGCCGAACCGATGCTCGGCTGGGCGGCGCGCCTGCACGAAGTCGGGCTCGACATCGCGCATTCGCAATACCAGCGGCACGGCGCCTACCTGCTGCAGCATGCGGACCTGCCCGGCTTTCCGAGCCACGAGCAGCAACTGCTCGCGGCCGTCGTCGGTAGCCACCGGCGCAAGCTGCTGCTTACCGGGCTCGACGACCTGATGCCGCCATGGCACCTGAAGGCGCTGTACCTGATCGTGCTGTTGCGGCTGGCGGTGCTGCTGCACCGCGGGCGCGGTCCGCGTTCGCTGCCCGACATCCGGTTGACCGCGAAGGGAAAAAGCGTCGAGCTGGCGTTTCCGCGCGGATGGTTCGACGATCATCCGCTC
>JBAVIQ010000097.1:0-4416 GCA_049687035.1 Steroidobacteraceae bacterium | reverse complement strand
GGCCGGTCTCGTCGATGTAGACGGCTTCCCCCGGACCCACGTCGCGCATCAGCTCGAAGCCGCTCTGGTCGAGCGCGACGCTTTCCGACGCGATCATGTGCTCGCGGCCGCGCGGCGTATCGCGCTTGCCGATGACCAGGGGGCGGATGCCGTGCGGATCGCGGAAGCCGATCACGCCGTGGCCGAGGATCATCGCGACGACGGCGTAGCCGCCCTGGATCCGGCGGAACGTGGCGCTGATCGCCGCGAAGATGTCGGCCGCCGAGGCACTCGTCGTGCCGAAACGCTGCAGCTCGCTCGCGAGCACATTGAGCAGCACTTCGGAGTCGGACGAGGTGTTGAGGTGCCGGCGGTCCTCGCGCATCAGCACGTCCGCGAGTTGCCGGGCGTTGGTGAGGTTGCCGTTGTGCGCGAGGCAGATGCCATACGGCGCATTGACGTAGAACGGCTGCGCCTCGTCGGAACTGTCGCAACCCGCCGTCGGGTAGCGCACGTGGCCGATGCCGATATTGCCCTTCAGCTGCAGCATGTGCCGCTGCTGAAACACGTCACGCACGAGACCCACGTCCTTGCGCAGGTACAGCGCGCCTTCGTGCTCCGTCATGATGCCTGCCGCATCCTGTCCACGATGCTGCAGGACCGTGAGCGCGTCGTAGATCTGCTGGTTGACCGGGGTGAAACCTACGATACCGACGATGCCACACATGGTTGCGCCCTCAGGTACTCGACTCGGTGACGTCCTCGATGGCCTGTCGCCCGGTTTCGACATAGCCTCGCAGCACGGAGGCCATCTCTACGCCCACTGGAATCAACCTGGACTCTTTCCACCACGATTCGTCCTGCATCTGCGCAGCCTGCGCCAGCATGACGGCGAAGCCGACGATGACGGCACCGCGGACCAGGCCGAACACACCGCCCAGGATGCGGTCGAGGCCGAGCGTGAGGCCCGAACGCTGCACGAGGTAACCGAGCAGGCTGCCGATGACCCAGGCCGCCAGCACCGCGGCGATCAGCAGGATCACCCGGGCTACCCAGACCTGGAGTTCAGTGCCCGCCAGGGAGCCACCCAGGTAGGGCTGCACGGCGGGCGCGTAGCGCCAGGCGAGCCAGAGGCCCACCAGCCAACCAAGGAGCGCCACTGACTCGCGCAGGAATCCGCGGATTGCTCCGAACAGCAAAGAAATCAGGACGATGGCGATAAGGGTGTAGTCGACGGTCGTCATGCGGCCGGGTGCGTCCTGGCAACGAAATAGAAGGGACGAATTCTAACAGAGGGGGACATCAGCCGCCGGAGACGACGGACACCGGCAGGCCGCGGGCCTTGAGCCTCGCAGCGAGTTTGTCCGCGGCCGCCCGGTCGGGCACGGGCCCCACCCGGACCCGATGCAATGTCTTGCCGGACTTGGACAGCGGCGCGATGTACGCCGGCATGCCGTCGGCCTTGAGGTCGGCTACGAGCTTGCGGGCCGTCGCCTCGGAACCGAACGCCCCAACCTGCACCGAGAATGCGCCTTTGGCGGGGGCGGCCGGCTGCACCGCCGGTTCGATCGCGGCGGGCCTGGCCTCGGGCTCCCGCGCGGGCGGCGGCGCTTCCTCGATGGCCGCAGGTTGGCTCTTGGGCGTAGGGGCTGTCTGCGCCGCAGTCGCCGGTGCCGGCGAATCGACGGTCGATAACGCTGGGGCTGCGGCCGGTGCCTGGGCCGGCGCGGTGTCCGGACGGGGCTCGAGCCTGGCGCCCTCCGCCACCGCTCCGCCGAGGTCGATGGTGACGGTGCGGGTGCTTTTCGCGGCGCCAGCCTTCGTCCCGCCGGCTGCAGAATCCTTTGGGCCCGAGAGCAGTTCGGGCACCAGGGCGACTGCCAGCAACACGAGGATGCTTGCGCCGATCAGCCTGGCCTTCAGTGGTTGTTCCATCGAGCGGGGATTATAGGGGAACGCCCAGCGTCGCGAGCGCCGGACCGACGGTGTGGAAAGAACCGAACACGACTATGCGATCACCCGCCCGCGCAACTTCGGCAGCACGCCGCATCGCCTCGGGCACCGTGCCCGCCGGCTGCAAATGGACGCCTGCGGGGCCCGCCCTGCGGCTGAGTTCGGTGGCGTCGATCGCCCGTGGGCCTGCCGGCGTGGCCGCGAACCACTGGTCGATGGACTCGCGCAGGGAACCGATGACGCCGGGCACATCCTTGTCGCCGAGCATGCCGCAGACGGCAAGCGTGCGGCCCGTCACCGGCAGCGCGCGCAGGTTGGCGGCCAGCGTCGTCGCCGCAGCCGGGTTGTGGGCCACATCGAGCACCCACTCGAAGCCGCGTGCATCCGGCACACGCTGGAATCGTCCGGGCAACCGCGCGGACTGCAGTCCCCGGACAATCGCCTCGCGCGACAACGGCAGACGGTCCCGCAACAGGTGCAGCGCCATCAGCGCGGTTGCGGCATTCGCGATCTGGATCGGTCCCGGCAGCGACGGCAGCGGCAGTGCGGCCAGCTCCACCCGATCGCGGACGGTGAAGTCCCAACCGGTCGCTCCGGCGGCGCGGCCGTCGAAATCGGTGCCCCGCACCTTGAGCGGCGCGGCGATCGCGTGCGCGCGTTCACGCACGGACTGCGGTGGCTCCGGCGTACCAAACACGGCAGGACGTCCCGCTCGGAAAATGCCGGCCTTTTCGCGACCAATGGATTCTACGTCGGGGCCCAGCCAATCCATGTGATCGAGACCGATCGAGACCACCACGGCCACATCAGAATCGACGACGTTGACGGAGTCGAGTCGGCCGCCAAGTCCGACCTCGAGCACGATGACGTCGGGAACCGCTGTCTCGAAGATCAGCAGTGCCGCGAGCGTGTTGAATTCGAAGAACGTGAGCGAGTCGGTCCCGAGCGCGTCGACCGCGCGCTCGAAGGCCGCGATGAGCGACGCCTCGGACACCATCGCACCGTCGATGCGGATGCGCTCGCGATAATCGAGCAGGTGCGGCGACGTGAAGGTTGCGACGCGATAGCCATGCGCACGCAGTACCGCATCGAGCAGCGCGACGCAGGAACCCTTGCCGTTGGTGCCGCCCACCGTGATGACCGGCGCGCATGGCCTGGTCCAGCCGGTACGCGCCAGGACGTTCGAGATCCGCCGCAGGCCGAGGTCGATCGTCGCCGGATGCAGTTGCTGCTGCCAGTCGAGCCAGTCGTCGAGACGCTCGAAGCGCGGTCCGGCAGGCATCGCGGGACCGGTCAGGACGACGGGGTCGTTTCGTCCGCGCGCACGAGCGGCGGCCGCCCCAGCATCATCGCGAGCAGCGTCGCAATGCGGTCCCGCAGCTCGCGACGGTCGACGATGAGGTCGATCGCGCCGTGTTCGAGCAGGAACTCGCTGCGCTGGAAGCCCTCTGGCAGCGTTTCGCGCACGGTCTGTTCGATCACGCGGGGCCCGGCAAACCCTATCAGCGCGCGCGGCTCGGCGATATTGAGGTCGCCGAGCATCGCGAGGCTCGCCGAGACACCGCCCGTGGTCGGGTCGGTGAGCACGGAGATGTACGGCAGCCTTGCCTGCGCCATGCGCGACAGCACCGCACTGGTCTTGCTCATCTGCAGCAGCGACAGCAGCCCTTCCTGCATGCGCGCGCCGCCACTCGACGAGAAGCAGATCAGCGGCAGGCTGTTGGCGAGGCAATGTTCGGCGCCGCGCGTGAAGCGCTCACCCACGACGGAACCCATCGAGCCGCCGAGGAAGCGGAACTCGAACGCGCACGCGACGACGTCGATGCCCTGCAGCGCGCCGGCCATCACGATCATCGCGTCCTTTTCGCCCACCGACTTCTGTGCGGCGGTCAGGCGGTCGCGGTACTTCTTGCTGTCGCGGAACTTGAGCGGATCTTCGGGCTCGACTTCGTTCGCGAGCTCGCGCCCGGTGCCTTCGTCGAGGAAGCCCATGAGCCGGTCACGCGCCTCGATGCGCATGTGGTGGCTGCACTTCGGGCACACCTGCAGGTTGCGCTCCAGTTCGGCGCGGTAGAGCACGGCGTCGCACGCCGGGCACTTGATCCACAGGCCTTCGGGGACGGACCGCGAGCGGCGTTCCGTCTTGATGCGCGAGGGGATGATCTTTTCAAACCAGGTCACGACGCGGCTCCCGTGGGCGGACGGCGAAGTTTACCCGAAGGCAGTCCGAATCCGGCGGGGTAGTCGGCGCCGACGAAATACAGGCCATCCGGCGGTGCCGTGGGCCCGGCCTCGCGACGGTCGCGCCCCAGCAGGACTGCCGACAGCCATTCGGCGGTGCGTTCGCCGCGGCCGACCAGGATCAGGCTGCCCGCGATGTTGCGCACCATGTGATGCAGGAATGCGTTGGCACGCACCCGGAGGTCGACGTAAGGACCGTCCCGCTCGACCGACAGCTCCATCAGTTCGCGCACAGGAGTCGGC
>JBAVIQ010000096.1:0-2173 GCA_049687035.1 Steroidobacteraceae bacterium | reverse complement strand
CGGGTCACGCCGTGCAGATCGATGTCGCTCCCGCCGACAGCGCGGTCCGGTTGCACGGTGGACTCGTCTTGCCCGTGGGCGGCAACCACTTCGCGCGTCCCGGCGAGTACACCGTCGAGATCCAGCGCAAGGGCTATACGTCCCTGCGCGCGCCGATCAAGGTGACGGACGCGCCGAACCAGTCGTTCCGGTACCGGCTTGCGAAGCTCCCGGGCATCCTGCAGGTGCAGACGCCGGTCGCCGCTCGCATCAGCGTCGCGGGCAGGGACGCCGGCTCGGCCCCCGGCGAAGTCCGGTTGCCGGCCGGTCGTCACGAGATCTTGATTACTGCCCAGCGGTACCTGCCGTTCAAGGCAACCGTGGACATCAAGGGCATGGAACAGCGGCAGTCGCTGACGGCGAAACTCATCGCCGCGTGGGCCCCCGTCACGGTGCTTACCGAACCGACCGGTGCCACGGTGCTCGTGGACGGCACTGCGCACGGCGCCACTCCGGCGCAGCTCGAACTCGATGCGGGCACGCATCGCATCGAACTGCGCCAGGCCGGATTCAAGCGCTGGGTGACCGACCTGCAGGTGGTCGCGAACCAGCCGCAGACGCTGGGCCCGGTGCGGCTCGGCCTGCCCGACGGCACGCTGCTCGTGCGCACCGACCCGGCGGGTGCCAGCGTCAGTGTCGGTGGCGCTTTCCGTGGTCGTGCGCCGGTCACGCTCGATGTGCGGCCCGACGTCTTGCTGGCGCTGGTGGCATCGCGCGAGGGCTACGAACCCCGGACCACGCAGCTGACGGTGGGAGCGGGCGAGCGACGCGAAGTGCAGTTGTCGCTGACGCCGATCTTCGGCGAGGTCACGGTGATGGCGGAGCCGGCGTCCGCCGAGGTATTCGCCAACGGCCGTGCGGTCGGCAAGTCCGGGCAGGTCATCAAGTTGCCAGCCGCGCGCACCGACATCGAAGTGCGACTGGCGGGGTTTCGCACCGTTCGCGCGACCGTCACGCCGCGCCCCGGCCTGCCGCAGGTGCTGAACGTGCGGCTCGAAGCAGGGCGGGGCGCGACCGAGACGCCGCCAGCCGCGGTTGCTTCAGCGGCGGGCGCTGCAGCTGCCGCCGGCGCAGCGAGCGGCGAAGTCGCGACCGCTGCGGCATCGAAAGCCGTCACGCCGACGATCCGCACGAAGTCCGGTACCGAGTTGCGACTGCTCGGGCCCGCGAGCTACACGATGGGCAGCTCGCGCCGCGAATCCGGTCGCCGCGCCAATGAATCGCAGCGTGCGGTGGAGCTGAAGCGGCGCTTCTACCTGGCGACGCGTGAAGTCACCAACGGCGAATTCAAGCAGTTCCGCACACAGCACCGTTCGGGGTTCGTCGGGCAGAACACGCTCGAGCTCGAACGCCAGCCTGTCGTCAACGTGACGTGGCAGGACGCGGCGGAGTACTGCAACTGGCTGAGCCAGCAGGACGGCCTGCCGCCGGCCTACCAGTCGCAGGGTGGCAAGCTGGCGCCCACGCAACCCGCCACGACGGGCTACCGGCTGCCCACCGAAGCCGAGTGGGAATGGGCGGCACGCGCGAATCGCGATGGTTCGCTGCGGAAATACCCATGGGGTGACGCGCTGCCGGTGCCGGCGGGCGCGGGCAACTTCGGCGACCGCCGGGCGCAGCCGCTGCTGCAGACGGTTCTCGAAGACCTCGACGATGGTTACCCGGCCACGGCACCGACGGGCTCGTTCGCAGCGAACCCGCTCGGGTTCTACGACCTGGGCGGCAACGTTGCGGAATGGACGACGGACCTCTACACGGTGCAACCTGCGAGCAGCGCGGTGGCCGTCGATCCGCTGTCGGCCGCGCCGGGCAACATGCACGTCATCCGCGGCTCGAGCTGGCGTCACGCCACCGTGACGGAGCTGCGGGCCGCTTACCGGGATTCAGGCAACGGCCGGCGCGACGACGTCGGCTTCAGGATCGCACGCTATGCCGAGTAGAAGAGAACGACGGTCCACGCCCCTGTCGCTGGCGCCGCTGATCGGTCTGACGATCCTCGCGGCCGGCCTGGCGTTCGCGCAGCAAAACCTGCCCGTGCCGACGCCTGCGCCGACGGAGCCGACGGCGACGGAACCCGCTGCCGGCGCGGAGGCCGGGGGTGAGGACGAAGCTGCAGCGGGCAAGGCGGGTGCCG
>JBAVIQ010000095.1:0-6505 GCA_049687035.1 Steroidobacteraceae bacterium | reverse complement strand
GTGTCTGCCTTTCCGGGCGTCGGAATCGGATCCGGATCCCGGCCCCGACGCCAACCTGCCCTCACGAACTCGGCTACGATTCGGCAATGAAGACGTACCTGGTGGGCGGCGCCGTGCGAGACGCGCTGCTCGAACGGCCCTTTACCGAACGCGACTACGTGGTCGTCGGCGCCAAGCCCGACGACCTGCTCGCGCTCGGTTACCGTCCAGTTGGCAAGGACTTTCCCGTCTTCCTGCATCCGCAGACCGGCGACCAGTACGCGCTCGCCCGCACCGAACGCAAGACCGGTGCCGGCTACTACGGCTTCGCCACGCGCTTCTCGCCGGACGTCACGCTCGAGGAAGACCTCGCGCGGCGCGACCTCACGATCAACGCGATGGCGCAGCTGATCGGGGACAGCGCTGGCGGCAGCGATATCGTCGATCCGTACGGTGGCCGCCGCGACCTCGCAGCTCGCGTTCTGCGCCACGTCTCGCCCGCTTTCGTTGAAGACCCCTTGCGCGTGCTGCGCGTCGCGCGTTTCGCCGCGCGCTTCGCGACGCTCGGCTTCACGATCGCGCCCGAGACGATGCAGCTGATGCAGGACATCGTGCGCTCCGGCGAGATGCAGGCCCTGGTGGCCGAACGCGTCTGGGTCGAAACCGAGCGCGCGCTGGGTGAGAGGACGCCGACGGTCTACTTCGAAGTACTGCGTCAATGCGGTGCGCTCGCGGTGCTGTTGCCGGAGATCGACTGTTTGTTCGGGGTGCCGCAGCCCGAGAAGTGGCATCCCGAAATCGACACCGGCATCCATACGCTGCAGGTACTGGACGTCGCGTGCGAGTTGTCGAACGAAACCACGGTGCGCTTTGCCGCGCTCGTGCACGACCTCGGCAAGGGCGTCACGCCGCGGGACCGGTGGCCGAGCCATTTCGGCCACGAACAAGCGGGCGTGCGCATCGTCGGTCAGATGTGCGAGCGGCTCAGGGTGCCCACCGGGCACCGCGAACTGGGACAACTCGTGTCCCGCGAACACCAGCGCATCCATCGCGCGGCCGAGCTGCGGGACACGACCGTGCTCGAGGTGCTGGAAGCCGCCGACGCGTTTCGCCGCCCCGAGCGCTTCGACATGTTGCTGCTCGCCTGCGAGGCGGATGCCCGCGGACGCGGCCCGGAGTTGCGGGCGCGAACCTATCCCCAGGCGCAGTTCTTTCGCGACTGCTTGCGCGCTGCGGCGGCGGTCAAGCTCGACGCCGAGGCAATGAGCCAGCTGGCGGGCCCCGCCATTGCGCAGGCCATTCGTGGGGCACGGGTGGAAGCTATTCGCACAGTGCGCGGATCCTGAGGCAACGCTGCGGCGCGTGTCAGAGCGAGTGACGCAGGTCCCGCGTCGCAAACCCACGCAACGGCAAATCGTAATTCTTCGACAGGGCGATCGCCTTGAACCGCTCACCCATTTCCCCGGGGAGCGTGAGTACCATCGCCTGCCGCGACAGGTTGAGACGCTGGACCAGTTCGAGCCCCTCGACGTTCGCGACGAAGTCGCCGAGCCCGCAGCCGATCAGAAAATGCGCCTGCGTGGTGTAGCCGGCAACCTCGCAACCTGCACCCTGCGCTGCTTCGGCAACGGCCGTGAAATCGACCCAGGCGGTGATGTCCTGCAGGCCGACGCGAGTGAGCGCGTCCTCGTGGAAGCGGTGTCGAAAATGACAGAGCAGCGTGCCGCGCATGCGTTCGGCGGAGTAGTACTCGCGCCGCGGCAGGCCGTAGTCGATGAACAACAGGACGCCGCGCTCGAGCGAATGGGCGATCGACTCGAACCACCGGGCCAGGCCGGCGCACACCTCGGACTCGTACCCGTCCGGAAGCACAATGCCGGTGTCCGCTTCGATCCTGCGCACTGCCGCGACCAGGCGCGAGGCCGCGCGCACTTCGGCCAGCTGCAGTTGACCGAACTCTGAACTCACGCCGAGCGCATTGACTTCGCCGCTGCGAATAGTGAAGCGTTCGATCGTCAGCGCGTCGAGCACTTCGTTCGCCAGGATCATGCCGGAGAAGGGACCTTCGGGCAGGGAATCGAGCCACTGCACGCGCGGCAGCAGGTGCGGAACCTTCTGCGCCAGCGTCTCGCGCTGGCGCTCGCGCAGGTCCGCGCTGAGATCGAGAATCCAGTATTCGGCCGGCAACGCGCCCTGCCGCTCGAGCTCGGCGAGCAGTTCCGCTGCCATCGCGCCGGAACCCGCCCCAAGTTCGAGCAGGCGCGAGTCAGGCCCCAGCCCCCGCAGCACCTCGGCGCACTGCAGCGCCAGGCAGCGGCTGAACACCGGGGCCACCTCGGGCGCCGTGATGAAATCGCCCGCCGCGCCGAACTTGCGCGCCCCGGCGCTGTAGTAGCCGAGGCCCGGCTCATACAGCGCCAGCTGCATGAACCGGTCGAAGCCGATCCAGCCGCCCGCGGCCACGATGACCGCATGGATGCGCTCCGTGAGTGCTGCGCTGTGCGCCGCCTCCTCGGGAGTCAGCTCGGGCAGGTCCAGCGGAACGGTCATCGGCGGTGGAATCCTTTCTCGCGGACAGCCCGAAGAGGCTGAGGTATCTTGCTCGAGTGCCCGCGCGTCATCCGAATCAGGGGAATCCGGCGCGCGCGCCCATCCACGACATTGCACCGATGCGCGAACCCATGAGCAACGCTGCTGACTTTCCGCTGGCTGGACGCTGCGCACTGGTGACGGGCGGCGCGCGCCGGCTGGGCGAAGCGATCGTACGCAAGCTGCACGCTGGTGGCGCATCGGTCGCCGTGCATCACCGCACGTCGGGCGACGAGGCCGACAGCCTCGTCAGCGAACTCAACGCAATGCGGACCGGGTCTGCCGCGGCTTTCGCCTGCGACCTGCTCGAGGTCAAAGCGCTGCCGGCTCTCATCGCGGACGTGGTCGCCCGGTTCGGCCGGCTCGACATCCTGGTCAACAACGCGTCGAGCTTCATGCCGACGCCCGTCGGCACGATAACGGCGGAACAGTTCGACGACTTGATCGGCACCAACCTGCGTGCGCCGCTGTTCCTGTCGCAGGCCGCTGCACCCGAACTGCGCAGGACCCACGGCCTGATCCTGAACCTTGCGGACATCCATGGGATGCGGCCGCTGAAGAATCATCCGGTCTACTCGGCCGCGAAGGCCGGCCTGATCATGCTGACGAAATCGCTGGCGCGCGAACTCGGTCCCGACGTGCGCGTTAACGCAATCGCGCCCGGCCCAGTGCTGTGGCCGGAGGGCGGGCTCGACCGGTCCCTGCAGAACGAGATCATTGCGAAGACCGCGCTCAAGCGCACTGGCTCGCCCGAGGACATCGCGCGCGCGGCTTATTTCTTTGCGGCGGAAGCGCCTTACATCACCGGCCAGATCCTCGCAGTCGACGGCGGACGCAACGTCTGACCCGCCTTGCAGCGTGAACGGCCTGCGGGTCGTCATGCTTCGTCGCCGCGCGCGGCCACCCACGCCAACTCCACCGGCCGCATCGCGTGCGCTGCCTGCGTCGCCTGCATGTCCCGCCACAACTCGCCCAGCGTGCGCCGCTCGATCGGGTGCACGACCTCGGGCGCGATCTCTGCCGCTGGGCCCAGCATGTAGGGCCGCTGGAGCAGGTCCGGTCGTGGCAGCGTGAGTCCCGGCTCGACGCAGACCATGTCGCCGAACAATAGGATGTCGAGGTCCATCGCGCGTGGCGCCCACTTCGGCGCCAATCGCTCGCGTCCGCACGCGGTCTCGGCCTCGTGCAGCCGTTCGATCACCTGGTGCACCGTCAGCCCGGTCCGGAAGCCGATCACGAGATTGATGAAATCGTCGCCTGCGAAACCGACGGCGGCGTTGGCATACGCGCGCGATACCGTGATCGGCGCAAAGTGGCGGTCGAGCACGTCGAGCGCGCGACGCAGGTTCTCGAGCGGCGCGACGTTGCTGCCCGCCGCGACGTAGACCGCCGTGGTGCTCACAGCGCCGGGTAGTCTGCGCGACGACGCTCGATGACGATGCCGACGTCGCGTGACCCGCGCAGCGCGCCCTGCTTGTTCAGGCGAATCTTGACCGCGGGCACGTCGAACTCCGTGAGGATGATCTGCGCGATGCGGTCGATCAGCGTCTCGACCAGCTGAAACTCCGACTCGCCCACGAACTGCAGCAGCCGCTTCGACACCTTCTTGTAGTCGAGCGTGTCGTCGATGTGATCGCTCGCGGCGGCCTTGCGGATGTCGGTAGCCATCTCGAGGTCGATCACGACCTTCTGCTTGACCTTCCGCTCCCAGTCCCAGATGCCGATGATGCATTCGGCCGTGAGGCCTGTTAGAAAAATGGTGTCCATCGTTGCCGTCTGTTCGCTCGGGAGGGCCGGTCGGTTCGATTCTGTCGTTCGGTCTTGCAGTCCGGCTGTCCTCACGCGATGGGCGACGGCGGCACCAGGTCCGTCATCGGCCACCGTGCGCGGGCACGGATCGAGAAGTCGTCGCGTTCACCTGCAGCGAGCCGCAGTTGCCCCAGCAGCGCGATCATCGCCGCGTTGTCGGTGCAGAACTCGGCGCGAGGATAGACGACCCGGACCCCCTGCCGCTCGCCCATCGCAAGCATCCGGGCACGCAGCCGCCGGTTGGCGCCCACGCCGCCCGCCACGACCAGCGTCGAGGCGCCGGTGGCGTCGATTGCCCGCTGGCACTTGATCACGAGCGTGTCTACCACGGCCTCCTCGAACCCCCGGGCCGCGTCGGCTCGCGCCTGCGGGTCGAGCTCGCCATGGTTGCGCAATGCCACGACGACGGCGGTCTTGAGGCCGCTGAACGAAAAATCGAGTCCCGGGCGCTCGGTCAGCGGCCGCGGGAAGCGGAAGACGTCAGGCCGTCCCTGCTCGGCGAGCGCGGCGAGTTGCGGTCCGCCGGGGTATCCCAGGCCGAGCAGCTTCGCCGTCTTGTCGAAGGCCTCGCCGGCCGCGTCGTCCAGCGAACTTCCGAGGAGTTCGTACCGGCCGACCCCCTCCACCCGGGCAAGCAGCGTATGTCCGCCCGAGACCAGCAACGCGACAAACGGGAACTGCGGCGGCTCCGGCTCGAGCAGGGGTGCGAGCAAGTGACCTTCCATGTGGTGAACCCCGATACAGGGCAGGTCCCAGGCGTAGGCAAGACTCCGGGCAACGGCGGCACCGACCAGCAGCGCACCCACCAGGCCGGGACCAGAGGTGTAGGCGATGCCGTCGATGGTCGCGCGACCACCGCCCTGGTCGACCGTTTTTTCCAGCAAGGGCAACAACTTACGCAGGTGGTCACGCGAGGCGAGTTCCGGCACCACACCACCATAGGTCGCGTGCAGGGCGACCTGGCTGTAGAGCTCGTGCGCAAGCAAGCCAGCCTGGCCGTCATAAACGGCGGCGGCGGTCTCGTCGCAGGAAGTCTCGATCCCCAGAACCCGCATGTGGTCGGCTCGCTGTACTTTTGCAATTCCCTGCCGCGATCTCTAGAATTCGCGGTCCCTTACTGGCCGTGTGTCCCTCGGGACCCGGCTGGCTGTCCAACAACGATTCGATGACTGGCGCCCAGGCCACTGGCCGGCCGTCCAGCCGTTTTGACCGATTGACGAGGTTTCGATGCCCAGCGTCCGCATCCGTGAGAACGAATACTTCGATGCCGCCCTGCGCCGCTTCAAGCGTGCGTGCGAAAAGGCCGGCGTGCTGACGGAACTTCGTCGCCGCGAATTCTACGAGAAGCCGACGCAGGAGCGTAAGCGCAAGAAGGCGGCCGCCGTGAAGCGCCACCAGAAGCGCAGCACGCGCGATTTCTCGTCGGCACCTCGCGTCCGCAGTTTCTGATCCAATTGCTCGATCGACCGATCGCCCGGTTGACGCAGTTCCCCGGTCGCGGCGCCAGCACACCACGATGAGCATTGCTTCCCTCAAGGAGCGGATCACCGAGGACATGAAGTCCGCCATGCGAGCGGGCGAGAAAGACCGTCTCGGCACCATCCGCATGCTCCAGGCGGCGATCAAGCAGCGCGAAGTAGACGAGCGTATCTTGCTCGACGACGCGCAGGTGCTGTCGGTCATCGAGAAGATGCTCAAGCAGCGCAAGGAATCGATCGGCCAGTTCGAACTGGGCGGACGCGCGGATCTCGCGGCCAGGGAACAGGCCGAAATCGAACTGCTGACGGTCTACCTGCCCGCGCAACTCGCCGACGCCGAGGTCGATGCCCTCATCAAGGAAGCGATCGCGTCCACCGGTGCCGCGTCCATGAAGGACATGGGCAAGGTGATGGCAATCGTCAAGGCGAAGGCCGCAGGGCGCACCGACATGGGCGCGGCCAGCGCCCGCATCAAGGCGGCGCTCTCCGCCTGATCCGGCTGTGTGCCGGTGCGCCTCGGTTGGGCGCTTTTCACTTCGATTCTGTGCGCTGCGCATTTACGCGCATCGATTCGCGTTCGGGCACGCAGAACCGAGGTCGGGGTTCGGATCTCTCTTCCGCGCCCGGAAAGGCAGACACGGGCGCGGAAG
>JBAVIQ010000094.1:0-3389 GCA_049687035.1 Steroidobacteraceae bacterium | reverse complement strand
GCTGTACCCGTGATACACGGGATTATCGACGTCGCCGATGATGTCGACGACGCGCCCCTGCTCGATCGTGACCTTGAGCCCGCAGGTCGCATGGCAGAAACGGCAGATGGCGGTCGTTTCAACCAAGGGGTGTTCCGCCTGGGTGCGGGGCGGGCAACGCGGTGCGCCGTGAAGCGCACCGCGCCGCGCCATCAGAACTGGGCCATTAGAACTTGAAGGTGAAGTCGACGCCGTAGGTGCGCGGAATGCCGAACTGCGACACCTCTTCGCCGAAGAACGAGATGATGTTCGTCCGGTACAGTTCGTCGGTCACGTTGCGGCCCCAGATCGCCACCTGCCACGGAGCACCTTCCGGTGCGAGTGCGATGCGCGCGTCGAGCAGGCCATACGAATCTTCCTTTGCAATGTTGTCCGTCGCCCAGTACATGTCGCTCTGCCAGGTGTAGTTCATCCGGAAGTTGAGCGCCTTGCCCCAGCCGCCGAGGCCCATCGTGTAGTCGACGACGCCGGTGACCTGCGTCTCAGGCGTGCGCTGCATGCGATTGTCGGAGCTGTCCAGCCGCTGGCCGGTGCTCGGATTGATCGCCGACTCCAGGAAGTCCTTGTACTTGGCATCGACGAACGAGCCGGACAGCCCGAGCCGCAGGCTGTCGATCGGCACGTACGAAAACTCGGCCTCGACACCCTTGATTTCCGCGCTCGCAGCGTTGTCCGTGATGTTGCACAGGCACGCTGCGTTGGTCTGGGTGACCTGCAGGTTCGTGTAGTCCATGTAGAACACGTCGGCGTTGACGCGGAAGCGATTGTCGAAGAAGTCGGACTTGATGCCGATTTCGTAGTTCTTCGCTTCCTCAGGATCGAACGGCGTCGATGCCTGCGCCGGGTTGGCCGGCGTGTCGTCGAAACCGCCGCCCTTGAACCCTTCTGAATACGTGAGGTACGTGAAGACTTCCGGAGTGATGGTCCACTCGAGGGTTGCCTGCGGCGTGACCTGTGTCCACTTCTCGCCGTAGTTCGTCGTGAAGCCCGTGCCTTCCGCGTAGACCCAGGCATTCGGCGCGGTGCAGGTCGCAACGCCCGTGCCGCCTGTGGCCGTGCGGATGATCGTGCCGTCCGGGGCGCGGCACAGCGCTTCGATGGTCACGTTGGCTCGCGGGTCATTCGGGTTGAAACGGTCGCCCGTCTCGACCACGAGGCCGCTCACCGTGCCGCTCTTGTCGTCCGACGTGTAACGCACGCCGACGTTGAGCTTGAGGGCGTCGGTGAACTTGAAGCCCACCTGCGCGAAGGCCGCCATGTTCTCGGTCTTGCCGTCGTTTTCCCAGCGGTTCTCGCCACTCAGCGTCGACAGCGGGTTATTGCCGCCCGTGATGACCGCACCGAGGAAGTTCTCGCCGATGAATCGGTCGGTCTTCGAGATCTCGTCCTTCTTGTAATACAGCCCGCCGATCCAGTCGAAGCGGCTGTCGCTGGGCCGCGAGGTGAAGCGGAATTCCTGGCTGAAGGCCTCGGCATTGACATTTTCGCCGACTGGCTGCGCGAACAGGAACTGGCCGTTGTTGGACGTTGGCGGGCGCGTGCCATACCTCGCATTCATCCAGGCGATGTAGGCCTGCCACTGCGGGATGCTCCAGTCGAGCGCCTCGGGGCCAGCGCCGGTCTGGTCGTACACCTGCTGAGAGTCAGCCTGGCGGTAACCTGTCAGCGAGTTGAACGTGAAGGCGCTGAATTCCTTCGCGATGTCGAGCGTGAGGCCGTAGCCGGCGCGCTCCATGAACTGGTTGATGCGCGGTTGACCCTGGTACTGGATGCTCTGGGCGATGTTTTCGCGCTCGTCGGTGAGGCCGAGGTACGCGCGCAGGTTGCTCCACGGCCGCGTGCAGTTCGTGCGCAGGTAGCTCGTTTCGCATTCCTTCGTGCCACCGTCGACGGCAACGACGTTGATGCCGTTGGTCGAGTCCTTCGAATAATCGCCAATACCGCGGATGCTCCAACCGCTCTCACCCGGCTCCCACAACAACTGGGCGCGGCCCTGGAACGAGTCGAGGTCTTCCACGTCCCGGGCGTGCAGCACGTCGCGACCGTAGCCGCTGTGCTTGCGCGCCTGGAACGAGAAGCGACCCGCCACGTCGTCGGTCATGCCGCCGGTGACGTGACCCGATGCCGTGATCGCATCGTAGTTGCCGAGCGAGAGCATGGCCTCGCCTGAGTTCTCGAACTTCGGCGCCGCGGTGATGATGCTGAGCGCACCACCGACTACGTTCTTGCCGAGCAGCACGCCCTGCGGGCCGCGGATCACTTCGATGCGCTCGAGGTCGTAGAAGTCGAAGTTGTAGTCGCCCGTGCGACCGATGTAGACGCCATCGACGAACGTGCCGACGGACGGGTCCGCTGTCGGCGAGTCGAGCCGCGTGTTGGTGATGCCGCGGATGTTCAGTTCGACGTCGAGCGGTGTGTTCGCAGTAAACGAGAACGCAGGCACGCTGTTCGCGAGGTCGCTGACCGTGAAGATCTTGTCTTCCGCGAGTTTCGCGCCCGAGAACGCGGTGATCGCGACCGCGGTGGTCTGCAACGAGGTTTCGCGGCGTTGCGCGGTGACGACGACCTCCTCGAGCCCCTCGGCGGTTTGTGCCTGTGCAGGCATTGCGGCTGCCGCCGAGAGTATGGTGGCCACCGCGTAAGCGACGGACGACCCCCGGCGGGTGGTTTGGCGCATGCGATCGAATGTCATCTAAAGTCCCCCTTGGCGTTATTCGTAACTGCGATCCGGGCGCCGCATCCTGTAGCGCAGCAGTCGCTTGCTTAACTAGACCGTCGTAGGCTACCCCGAGCCTAGGGTTGTCGCAAGTCCCCGACAACACGCGAGAAGAAGTCCTCGTACGACTCTCTCCCATCCCGGAACTCCCCGCAAACTCCGGCGATTCGCCACGGCTCCGCCTGCAGTTGCGCGGACGCATCAACAGCGGCGCCGGGCCCGACGTAGACCAAGGTGTCGCCCTCCACCGTTGCACTGCGGCGAGCCCAGCCGCTGCCGGCGACGATCACCTGGCCGTTGACCCGGGACCGCTCGCTCACCAGGGCCGACACCAGGGGTGCCACGTAGTCCGGCGACATTGCGGCACGTTCCGCTTCATCGGCAATGCCCGCCGCGGTCATGCGCGTAGCTGCATACGGGGCTATTGCATTGCAAAACAGGTCGCGGGAGGCGCCCTCCGCCGCCAGCGTTCGTGCAAGGCCGATCAGCGCCGCCTTCGCTGCCGCGTAGGCGGATAGCCCGTGCAATCCGTGGAGTCCGGCAGACGACGTCGAGACCAGCACGCGCCCGTGGCCGGCCGCCCGCATGTGTTGCCATGCAGCATGCGTGACCTGCAGCGTGCCCAGGAAATTCA
>JBAVIQ010000093.1:0-3883 GCA_049687035.1 Steroidobacteraceae bacterium | reverse complement strand
CGCGAAGCCTTCGGTCAGAACGCCATCCTTGAAGTACTCACGGGCGCCGCCGTTCGCGTTCGGTCCCTGCGCGTACAGCATGCGGTAGTAATACCCGTGGTACGGCGTCCGCCCGGCAGATGCATACCCTTCCGCCGCGGCAGAGGCGACGAACGGACCCGCCGGGCTCGGCGTCTCGCCCTCCGCCGTCGGCCAGTACAGGCCGTCGTGCATGCCAGCGTCGCTGATCAGTTTCAGTGCGTAGATGCCGGCCGGATCGCCGTCATGCCCTTCGGACGCGTAGGCGTTCTGTGCGTTCACGTAGCCATCGGCGCGAGCACCTCTTCGAGCGCTTCCGGCGTCCACGTGGCGTTGGCGACCTCGGCGGTAGTAATCGGGCTGGGCGCGGCGGCGGGTGCGGCAGGAGCCGCTTCCGGTGCTGCGGCGGGCGGGGCGACAGCCGTTGCCGTGGCTGCGGGCTCTTCCTTCGAACCGCAACCGGCGAGTGCCGTCACGATGCTGAATGCGAGAGCAATCGCCAGTTTGCGGCGATCCAGGGCGCGAATTTTCATCAAGGGTCCCCCCGCATCGGCGTGGGTCCTTTTCATCGACGCACGAATCCGACCGCCCCTTCGTGGCAGTCGTCACGCGTATTTCCGCACCCCCCGAACCGGGAAAGACTCCAGCACAGTGTCTGCGATTCTCCGTGGGGTGGCGACGGTCGTCGGGCCGCTCTCCAGTGCGATGCCAGGCCTGCCTGGGACACGGGAGCGCACCGTCACCACAAGTCCCGCGCGCACTACAATAGTGCGCATAGCTCGTCATCTGCGCCAATATAGAGCGTAGTTCTCGGCACTGATCAACCGGGACGGTTAATCGCGGCCCCCGTTGCGCGATTTTCGTGCGATGGCATAATTGGTGCATTCCGATTGCGCTCACAGACAACGCTGCAGGGCCGTCGCGGCGAGCGACCCTAAGCATCTCATTCGCTGCACGAATTCATCAGGAGACTCCATGAGCACCGGCGCTGACGTCCTCAAGCTGATCGAGGAAAAGGGAATCAAGTACGTTGACCTGCGCTTTACCGACACGAAGGGCAAGGAACAGCACGTGACGGTGCCGACCCGCGTCGTCGACGATGCATTCTTCGAGGACGGCAAGGGCTTCGACGGCTCATCGATCGCCGGCTGGAAGGGCATCCAGGAGTCCGACATGATCCTGATGCCGGACCCGAGCACCGCCATCGTCGATCCGTTCTTCGAGGAGCCGACGCTCAACCTGCGCTGCGACATCATCGAGCCCTCGACGATGCAGGGCTATGAGCGCGACCCGCGCTCGCTCGCAAAGCGCGCCGAGGCCTACCTGAAGTCGACCGGCATCGCCGATGTCTCGTTGTGGGGCCCCGAAAACGAATTCTTCATCTTCGACAACGTGCGTCATGGCAGCTCGATCAACGGCTGCTTCTACGAAGTTGATTCGGCTCAGGGCGCGTGGAACTCGGGCGCACAGCTCGACGGCGGCAACCTCGGCCACCGTCCGACCGTGAAGGGCGGCTACTTCCCCGTCCCGCCGGTCGACACTTACCAGGACCTGCGCACTGCGATGTGCGGTGCGATGGAACAGCTTGGCCTCAAGGTCGAAGTGCACCACGCCGAAGTCGCCACCGGCGGCCAGGCCGAGATCAACGTCTCGGCCAACACGCTGGTCAAGAAGGCCGACGAAGTGCAGATCCTGAAGTACGCCATCCACAACGTGGCTGCCGCGTACGGCAAGACCGCCACCTTCATGCCGAAACCGCTCGTGGGCGACAACGGCAACGGCATGCACGTGAACCAGTCTTTGGCGAAGGATGGCAAGAACATTTTTGCCGGCGACAAGTACGGCGGCCTGTCCGAAATCGCGATCTACTACATCGGCGGCATCATCAAGCACGCCAAGGCGCTGAATGCGATCTCGAACGCCAGCACCAACAGCTACAAGCGCCTGGTGCCGGGCTTCGAAGCCCCCGTGATGCTCGCGTACTCCGCGCGCAACCGCTCGGCGTCGATCCGTATCCCGCACGTCATCAACCCGAAGGGCCGCCGCATCGAAGTGCGCTTCCCGGACAGCACGGCGAACCCGTATCTCTGCTTTGCAGCGATGCTGATGGCGGGCCTCGACGGCGTGAAGAACAAGATTCACCCGGGCGACCCGGCGGACAAGGACCTTTACGACCTCGAACCCGAGGAAGCGAAGGATATCCCGACCGTTTGCCATTCGCTCGACATGGCGCTCGAAGCCCTCGACAAGGACCGCGGGTTCCTCAAGGAAGGCGGCGTGTTCACGGACGACGTCATCGACGCCTACATCAACCTGAAGATGCAGGAAGTCACGCGGCTGCGCATGTCGACGCACCCGGTCGAGCTCGAGCTGTACTACAGCGTCTGACGCCGGCTGGCCAGGTCTGGATCCCGCCGGGCGGCCACAGGGGGCCGCCCGGCGAGGTCCCCCGTCTATGACGCGCTTCGCGGATCGCGGGTGTCGCTTTGTCAGCTGAATCGCTAAGCGCTATGCTTCTGGACCATGAAAACCTGGCTACTGCTGCTCGGCTGCCTGCTCGCCCTGACGAGTCAGGCCCAGACTCGCCGCGAGGTTTACGCGTGGAAGGACGCGCAGGGCGTCACCCACTTCTCGGACTACCCTCAGCCCGGCGCGCGCAAGATCGTACTGAATGGGACGCCCTCGACCACGACGACGACGCCACCGGCCACGACGCCGGCAGGAGCCAGGCCTGCGGCTGCCAAGCCCGCGGCGAAACCCGGTGCGACCGAAGTCGTCTACGACCGGCTCGAAATCTGGTCACCGGAAAGCGGCGCCAATTTCTTCGAACCCGACGCGGTCATCAACGTTCGCCTGCGTGCGGAGCCCGCACTGGGGCCCACGGATCGACTGCTCACGTATCTCGATGGCAAGCTGCTGCCGGGCGAGAACTTGCTGGAGCATTCGCTCACCAATGTGGAGCGCGGTGTGCACTCGATCACGAGCGTCATCGTCAACCGGGACGGCAAGGAATTGATCCGCAGCGCGCCGCTCGTCTTTCACATGAAGCAGACGACTGTGAACAATCCGCGCAACGTCGGTCCGACGCTCAAGCCGCAACCAACGCCCTTGCCGGCGTCCAGGCCGGCAACGCCCAAGGGCGGCTGAGCCTTCCATCCGCGACGGCGTCGCGCCCCGCAAGGAGGGCGTGACGTGGCCGCCGAACTTAGAGCCGTCGCGCGACCCACGTCCGCCGAGCTCACTGCACTGCTTGACGGCATCGCGACGTCCATCGTCTGGCTCGATGGCGACGGCGCCGTCGTGCACCTGAACGAGCCCGCCGAAGACCTGTTTGGTGTCAGCCGCAACCAGGCCATGGGTCGCGCCGTGCGCGACCTGCTCAAGTCCAACACCGAACTCGAAGGCGTCGTGAGCCGCGCGCGCGCAGCTGGCGCGCAGTACTCACGCCGTGAGATTCCGTTCGAAGCCGGCCCCGGTGCTCCGTTGCGCGTGCTCGACGTCACGGTGACGCCGTTCGATCCGCCGGGCCGCAGCGGCGGCGTGCTGGTCGAGCTCGCCGACACCACGCACCACCAGCGCATCACGCGCGAGAATGCGCTGCTCACGCAACTCGGCGGCAGCCGCGCGATGGTTCGCCAGCTCGCCCACGAGATCAAGAATCCGCTCGGTGGATTGCGCGGGGCGGCGCAGCTGCTCGAACGCCAGCTGAAAGAGCCGGCGCTGCATGAATACACCGCCGTGATCATCGCCGAGGCCGATCGGCTCGCGGCGCTCGTCGATGCCCTGCTCGGACCCGGTCAGCCGCCGCGCAAGGAGCCGGTCAACATCCACGAGATCGTGCAGCACGTCGGACACCTGCTCGCGG
>JBAVIQ010000092.1:0-2281 GCA_049687035.1 Steroidobacteraceae bacterium | reverse complement strand
CTTCTATACTTCCATGGGTCTGCCTAATGGGGTCCGACCATGGACGCTGCCGCAACTGAAACGTTCGTCCGTCGCTTCCTCGACGGAATGCAATACGAGGCGAGCCGCGAAGGTCCGCCCGATGGCTTTCCGCGGTTCCCCCCGATCCCGGGCGGCCGCTACAACGATCCGGCCTTTTTCGAGGCCGAGCGCCAGGGCCTGTGGAAGCGAACCTGGCTCTACGCCTGTCACACGGACGAACTGCCGGACGCCGGCAGCTTCATGCTCTGGACCAAGACGGGCTCGCCGATCCTCATCGTCCGGGGCAAGGACCGCAAGATCCGTGCGTTCTACAACACGTGCCGGCATCGCGGCGGCCCCCTGGTCAAGACCGACGCAGGTCGTTGCGATGGCCTCGTCTGCTCCTACCACGGCTGGACGTATGCGCTCGACGGACAACTGGTGAACCTGCGCGACAAGCGCGACTTCGTGGATCTCGACATGGGCGCGCATTCGCTCGTGTCGGTGCGCTGCGAGCAGCTCGCCAACTGGGTCTTCATCAACGAAGACCCGAACGCACGCCCGCTGCTCGAAGACCTCGGCCCGATTCCCGGTCACCTCGGGCAGTTCCAGCCTGAGTCGCTGCGCTTCATCGAGAAGCACGGCTACGATCTCAAGTGCAACGTGAAGGTGTTGCTGGACGCGTTCCTCGAGACGTATCACCTGAAGTCGATCCACCAGAACACGGTGGACCGCTTCCTCGATCACCGCGGCACCTGCATCGCCCTGTACCGTCACGGCCATTCGCTGATGGTCACGCCGAACCGGCGGCCCGACTGGGTCGATCCGGGGACCGTGGGCATGCGTCGCGTCGAGACGGCGACGGTCATCTCGACCAGGAACAATCCGTCCTGGAACCTCTACCCGAACCTGGTCACGCCGATCGACCCGTCCGGCTGCCCGTTCCTGCTGTTCTGGCCGACGGGACCGGATTCGATGCGCATCGAATGCCACTGGTTTGCGCCGGACTGGGGCGACGCTGAGCTGAGCCCGCTGTGGGCGACGCGCATCGCGAACTTCGACCGCATCCTCGACGAAGACCTGCAGTTCGCCGAGAAGATCCAGAAGTCGGTCGAGTCGCCGGGCTTCCGCGGCATGACGCTCAATTACCAGGAACGTCGCATCTACCACTGGCACGAAGAGCTCGACCGGCGTATCCAGGCCGCCGGCATCGAGATTCCAGCTCACCTGCGCGTGCAGCCGCTGCTGGAACCGTACTACGAGACCTGACCCACGATGCACGGCACCGGCATCCAGAGTTTCGGCGCGTACTTGCCGCGCCTGCGCCTCGAGCGCGCGGCGATCATCGACGCGATGGGCTGGGCCGCAGGCCTGCGCGCCGGCAAGCCACAGGGCGCACGCAGTTACTGCGCGTGGGACGAGGATGCATTGACCATGGCGGTCGAAGCGGCGCGTGATTGCCTCAGCGGCCACGACCGCAGCGGGGTTGCCTCGCTCATCTTCGCGTCGACGACGCATCCCTTCGCGGACCGCTGCAACGCGGGTGTCGTAGCCGAAGCACTCGACCTGTCGCAGTCGCTGCGCACGACCGACGGTGCGGGTCACCAGCGCGCAGGCGTCTCGGCGCTGCTAGATGCGCTGCGCAACGCACGCAGCGACGGGCAACGGACCCTGGTTGTGGCAGCGGATCGACGCGTCGCCAAGGCCGGTAGCGAACAGGAATCGCGCTTCGGCCACGGCGCAGCCGCGGCGCTCGTCGGCGCCGGACCCGACCTCGCGGCCGAGTACGTCGCCGAGGCTTCGTTGCGTGCCGACTTCGTCGACCACTTTCGCGACGCCGAGGCCGAGTACGACTACGCGTACGAGGAACGCTGGATCCGCGACGAGGGCTACCTCGCGCTGATGCCGCGCGCAATCAAGACTGCGCTGGGCTCGATCGATGCCCGCGACGTCAAGCATCTGCTCGTGCAGGGTCCGCAGCGTTTTGCCGCCGCAGTCGCCAAAGCCGCGGGCATTCGCGTCGAGGCCGTCCCCGCCGATCTGCACGCCGAGTGCGGCGACACGGGCGTCGCCCACCCGCTGCTGTTGCTGGGCGCCGCGCTCGAGCAGGCACAGGACGGCGATCTCATCGTGCTGGCCGGCTTCGGCCAGGGTTGCGACGTGGTCGTGCTCCGGGCCAAGGGTCGGGCGCCATCGGCAGGCCGCGGTACCGGCGGTTCGCTCGCAGCCGGCGTCGCGAATCGCGACTACGTTCGGTTCCTTGCCAACTGCGGCCTCGTCG
>JBAVIQ010000091.1:0-7397 GCA_049687035.1 Steroidobacteraceae bacterium | reverse complement strand
TTTCCGCGTACGTCGCGTCGAAGGCGGCGCTCGAGTCGTTCGCTCGCTGCGCAGCGTCCGAGTTCCACGACGAGAACGTGCACTTCACGATCATCAACATGCCGCTCGTGCGCACGCCGATGATCGCGCCGACGAAGCTGTACGAGGAAATGCCGACGATCATTTCGCCGGACGAGGCGGCGGACATGATCGCGGATGCGATCATCCGCAAGCCGCAGCGCATCGCGACGCGCCTCGGCGTCATCTCCGAGATCATGCATCTCGTGATGCCGAAGATGTCCGAGGTCGTCATGAACTCGGCCTACCGCATGTTCCCGGATTCCGCCGCCGCGCTGGGCAAGCGCGAAGGTGAGGAGCAGCGGCCGGCAACCCGCGAAGCAATGATCTTCGCGTCCCTGATGCGGGGCATTCACTGGTAACAGGCGGGCCTGGCCGCGGAAATCCCGCGGCTGGGCTGGCGGCCGAAACGCCCGGTCGGAAGCTTGCTGCGACCTAACCGCCCGGATAGTGAGCCGGTCCTGTGACGCAGCGCGTTAAATGGCCGCATCGAGTAGCCATTCCCGCATGAATCGGGCCCTAATAGGGCTTCCGCATGGCGCACGGCGAGGTCAAGCTCACCTGCCATTGACTCCGGCAGCGCGCGGATGCGCTGCCGGCTGCGACCGCACGGAACACAGGGAAGACGCAATGAAAGTCGCTTTGATCGCCTTGTTACTGCTCGTGGTGCTCGGAATCGTCGCCTTGTCGCGCCGGCGTGCCGCCGTGCGTGAGGCCGAAGCCGCTGCGCAGGCCCGTTCCCGGTCTGCGCGCAACAAGTCCCAGGTGCCGACCGTCTCTAACAACGTCAGGGGCGTGACTGCCTCGCAGACCATCGAGTCCTTTCGTCTCGATGCGCGCGACGGCGGATACCTGGACGAACGCTGAGCTGCGTCACTCTGACGACAGGTGACGCAAGCTACCCGCAGAGTCTTCCCAGTTGCGGCCATCGAAGGGTTCGACCACCAGGGTTGCGATCGTGCCCGTTTCGAGGCAGCGCGCATTGACGCTGAAGCCGTCCGGGTTCGAACGCGGCACGTAGAAGGACTTGACCCCACACCTGCGGCAGAACAGATGGCGTGCCACGCCGGTATTGAAGGTGTACTCGTTGAGTGCTTCGGCGCCGGTCAGCAGGCGAAAGCGGGAACCCGGCACGATGAGGTGCTGGAATCCCGACATCGAGCAGATCGAGCAGTTGCAGTCGTGAACGAGCAGGCGGGCAGGCGCGTCGACTTCGAAGCGCACGGCGCCGCAATGGCAGCCACCACGGTGGGTGACGAGGTCAGGTGTCGCAGCGTTCATGCCGCAACCTTACACCCCGTCACCGGCGCGGCCCGCGTAAAGTCAGCAACGCTCCCCGTTGCACCGAGATCACCGCCGGGGTTCGGCCGATAAACTGGCCGTCTGCCTCGATGCCGGCCGCCGGCTGCGCATCGATGCGCACCTTCTGCACGAGACGATGCGTCACCAACGGGTCGCGCAGCAGGTTGCCGACGTACAGCTTAGCGAGCTTTGGCAGCGCACGCAGCAGGCCGACGTCAGCGATGGTCACGAGATCGAACGCCCCGTCGTCCTGCCGCGCCGTGGGTGCGATGTGCATGCGCCCGCCGCAGTACCGCCCGTTCGCAATGAATGCCAGCAGCAACCTGCTTGCGGCTGCCTCCGGATCGTCGTCTGCGGTCAGCCGGAAAGCCGGCGAGCGATAACGCGCGAGTTCACGCAGCGCGCCGGCCAGGTAAGCGAATTTCGAGGGAGTCCGGGCGGGCATCCGTTCGATGACGTGTGCATCGAATCCTGCACCCGCCACGTTGATGAACCAGCAGGTCCGCGTGGGCGCCGCGTCAGCGGCCGGAAACTCGATGCGACCGACATCGTGCGGCACGGCGTGGTCCCGTCGGACAATCGCTGCGAGCGCTGTTGGATTGCTGGGTAGATCGAGGGATCGCGACCAATCGTTGCCCGTGCCAAGCGGCAGTGGGACGACGGTCGGAATGCGCCGCGGACCAGGGGATGCAAGTTCACCGTGCGCGTGCTGCGCCGCCATCAAGCCGTTGACGACGTCATGCACCGAGCCATCGCCACCGGCGACGAGCAAGCGCTCGCGACGCTGCTGCCAGGCAGCGGCCGCAATGCGTCTGCCATCGCCGGGACCCGTCGTCCATTCGATGTCGTAAGCCAGTCCAGCCTGGCGCAGCGCTTGCTCCATTGCCCGCCACGCGCGCGCGTCGCGCCGCGACCGACCCGCCACGGGATTGACGACGATCAGCCACGGCGCAATGGACAAGGGATCGGAGACGCGACCGGCGGCGTGCTCGGATTCGTCCGGGCAGGCTGCGGCGTCGGTCAATGCGTGCCTCAGCGCACCGGCGCCGTGCAGTGAGACTCGATGAATTCCTGCTGCGTCTTGAGCTGGTCGCGCGTCGGCCGGCGGCCTGGCTCGAGCATGTCGGCAAGCTTGTTGCGCGCTTCGATGCAGGTGTCGCCCTTCGCAACGCGCAGCCTGGCCGCCATGTCTTCCTGCTGTCGTCGCACGGCCGGATCCTTGCTGCAGTTCAGGTCCGCGGTCTGCTGCAACCGGCTGAACTCCGCCGGTTCGACGGCCTGGCCGCCTCTTGCCATACGATCGATCGACTCGAGTGCGACCACGCATTCGCGGTTGCGCAGCGACGTCACCACATCGTTGCGAAGCGCAACCTGCTCGGCGCTGGCCGCCGTGATGCGGGTGCCGGTCGGCGCGTTGGCGGCGCTGTAGCTGGCGCGCCTGGACGCCGGGGACGTTGCGTTGCCGGTGCTCGCCAGCACGACGCGTTCGTACTTGATGCCAGCAGGTGGCTTGGCGGACGAGAGGTGCGTGATGCCCGCAGCATCGACCCATCTGTAAACCGTCGACGCCGAGGCGGCGCTCGTAAAGCCGAGCAGGCACGCGACCGCCATGGCGGCAACCGCTCGGCGGCGAAGGTCCGGTGTGGGCTTCGGCATGGGTAGAATTCTACGGTGCGGGGCGGTCCAGCCTAGTGACGTGCGTCATGATCCGGTCATTTCTCCCTTATCGGCCAGTGGGTTAGGGCGTGGGAAGTCAGGCATAGCGCTTGAGGATGCTGGCGAGTCCCGCCGCACCCGGGTGCAGTTCCTCATAGGGCACCTGGCTCAGCGGCACGTCGGTCGTATGCAGCATCTCGTGCATGTCGGGATCGTGGCCCGGCGACAGGAAGATCAGGCCGGTCACGTGTTCGCCCTGGCGCAGCTTGGTGCGCAGGTACTCGAACGCCTTGCCACGGTGGTTCGGATCGTAGTCCTTGTCGAGCTTGCGCAGGCGGAGCCTGCTGCCGTCGTGCATCTGCACCGGCAGCACTTCGCCTTCGCCGTAGGACGCGGTGATTTCCTGCCGCGACGGGATGTAATCCGTATGCACGGCCTCGTGGTAATGCTCGCGCGTGAACTCATAACTCTTGGTCGAGCCGACGTGGTCGTTGAACGTGACACATGGCGAGATCACGTCGATCATCGCGAAACCCTTGTGCATCAGGCCCGCCTTGATCAGCGGCACCAGCTGCTCGCGGTCGCCCGAGAAACTGCGCGCGATGAACGTGCCGCCGAGGCTGAGCGCGGCGAGGCAGGGATCGACCGGCGCCTGCTGGTTTTCCTCGCCCTTCTTCGACTTGGTGCCGATGTCCGCGGACGCGGAGAACTGGCCCTTGGTGAGGCCATAGACGCCGTTGTTCTCGCAGATGTACAGCATGTTGACGTTGCGGCGGATCGCATGCGCGAACTGACCGAAGCCGATCGACAGCGAGTCGCCGTCTCCGGAAACGCCGATGTAGTGCAGGTTCCTGTTGGCGGCGTTCGCGCCAGCCGCGACCGACGGCATGCGGCCGTGCACACCGTTGAAGCCGTGCGCGCCGCTGGCGAAATAGGCCGTGGTCTTCGACGAACAGCCTATGCCTGAGAGCTTCGCGAGCTGCTCGGGGCGCAGGCTCAGCTCCCAGATCGCCTGGGTGATAGAGGATGTGACCGAGTCGTGACCGCAGCCCGCGCAGAGCGTCGACATCGCGCCTTCGTAGTCGCGGCGCGTCAGGCCGAGTTCGTTCTTCGGCAGGTCCGGGTGTCGGACTTTCGGTTTGTTGATGAACGACATTGTTAGGGGATAGGGGTTGGGGGATAGGGGTTAGTCGTAGGGGTGGCGGCGCAATTGCAATCAGTAATCGCTAGTCACTACTTGGCCGCCGCGAGGCTCGCGCGTCGCGCGTCGCCCAGTTCCGCGATCACGGCTTCGACGATCTCCTTCGAGGTCATCGGCAGGCCGCTGTAGTGCAGGATGGAGTGCAGCTTCGACTTCGGCACGTCGGTCTCGAGCGTCAGCAGCGACTTGAGCTGCGCGTCGCGGTTCTGCTCGACCACGAAGATCTTGTCGTGCGACGCCATGAAGGCCTCGACTTCCTTCGTGAACGGGAATGCCTTGATGCGCATGTAGTCGATCGGGATGCCCCGCTTGGCGAGGATGTCGCGCGCCTCGTTCACGGCGCCGCGGCTGCTGCCGATGGCAACGAGGCCGATGTCGCTGGTGCCCGTCGCCTCGATGACCGGCGCCGGCACGAGCGTCTTCGCTTGCTTGAATTTGCGCAGCAGGCGCTCCATGACCACCTGGTATTCAGCCGAATCCTCGGTGTAGCCGCCGTACTGGTTGTGGCCCGAGCCGCGCGTGAAGTACGCGCCCTTAGGCGTTACGCCGGGCAGCGTGCGATACGGGATGCCGTCGTCATCCTTGTCCAGGTAACGGTGGAACTTGGGCAGCGCCTCGATTTCTTCCTTCGTCAGCACCTTGCCGCGGTCCGGGCGGTACGCGTCGTCCCACTTGAGTTCGGGGCACATCCAGTCGTTCATGCCGATGTCGAGGTCCGACAGCACGAACACCGGCGTCTGCAGGCGCTCGGCGAGGTCGAACGCCTGCACCATCATGTAGAAGCATTCCTCCGGGTTCGACGGGAACAGCAGCACGTGCTTGGTGTCGCCGTGCGACGCGTATGCGCACAGCAGGAGGTCGCACTGCTGCGTGCGTGTCGGCATGCCGGTGGACGGGCCGACGCGCTGCACATCGACGATGACGGCCGGAATCTCGGCGTAATAGGCGAGCCCGATGAACTCGCTCATCAGTGAGATGCCGGGTCCGCTCGTCGCGGTGAACGCCCGCGCGCCGTTCCAGTTGGCGCCGAGCACCATGCCGATCGCGGCGAGTTCGTCTTCGGCCTGGATCACGGCGTAGCGGCCCTGTCCGGTTGCGGGATCGACGCGCAGCTTCGAGCAGAATGCCTTGAACGCGTCCATCAGCGACGTGGACGGTGTGATCGGGTACCACGGCCCCACCGTGGCGCCGGCATACACCGCGCCGAGGCCGGCGGCCGTGTTGCCGTCGATCATGACGCTGCCCCTGGTCTTGTCCATGCGCTGGATGCGCAAGGGCAGCGGGCAGGGCAGGTGCTGCTTCGCGTAGTCGAAGCCGAGCTGCACGGCCTTCATGTTGGCATCGACCAGCGCCGGCTTCTTCGCGTAACTCTCGTTCAGCAGCTGCCGGATGACTTCGACGTCGATCTCGAGCAGTGCCGCGAGCAGGCCGAGGTACACGACGTTCTTCATCAGGATGCGGTTGCGCACGCCGACGAAGTTCTCGTTGCAGATCTTCGCGAGCGGCGCACCCAGGATCGTGATGTCGTCGCGCGCGAGCACTGCGGAACGGGGCCACGTGGAGTCGTAGATCAGGAAGCCGCCGGGGCTGACTTCACGCACGTCCTTCTGGTACGTCTCGGCATTCATCGCGACCATGAGGTCGACGCGGCCGGAACGGGCGACGTACGCGTCTTTGGTGACGCGGATCTCATACCAGGTGGGCAGGCCCTGGATGTTGGACGGGAAGTAGTTCTTTCCCATGACGGGAACGCCCATCCGGAAGATGGACTTCAGCAGCATCGTGTTGGCACTGGCCGAGCCGGTGCCGTTCACGTTGCCGAGCTTGATGACGAAGTCGTTTACGCGGTCTTGCGTTGCTGGGGACTGGGCCATTGGTGGTCGTTCGCGTGGGGCAGGTTGATCTTCGACTTCTGCATGTCCCAGGCCGCCGTGGGGCAGCGCTCGGCGCAGAGTCCGCAATGCACGCAGAGGTCCTCGTCCTTGACCATGACGCGGCCCGTCTGCTTGAGCGGCGCGGAGACGTAGAGCGGTTGGTGCGGGTGCTTGCGCGGCGCCTTGAGGCGCTGCGACAGCTCGGCTTCCTCGCCGTTGCGGGTGATCGTGAGGCAGTCCGTCGGGCAGATGTCGATGCAGGCGTCGCATTCGATGCAGGCCTTGGTCTCGAACACCGTCTGGATGTCGCAGTTGAGGCAGCGCTCGACTTCCTTCGCCGTCTGTTCGGCGTCGAAACCGAGCTCGACTTCGATGCTGATCTTCTTGAAGCGCTCGACCAGGCTCACGTGCGGCACGAGCCGGCGTTCGACCGGGTTGTAGTCGTTCTTGTACGACCACTCGTGCAGGCCCATCTTGCGCGAGGAAAGGTTCAGCGTGGGCGGCAGGCGGTTGGTGACGGCTTGTCCCATGCAGTGGTTGTGCATGGAGATCGCGGCCTGGTGGCCGTGCTCGACCGCCCAGATGATGTTCCTGGGGCCGAACGCGGCGTCGCCGCCGAAAAACACTTCGGGACGCGTCGACTGGTGCGTCTGCACGTCGACAACCGGCACGTGCCACTTGTCGAATTCGATGCCGAGATCGTTCTCGATCCAGGGGAAGGCGTTTTCCTGGCCGATCGCCAGGATCACGTCGTCCGCGGCGACGAACGTCTCGCCCGTGACGCGCTCGGCCGTGATGCGGCCCGTGGCGTCGAAGTCGTATGCCATCTGCTCGAACAGCATCCCCTTGAGCTTGCCGTGCTCGACCACGAACGCCTTCGGCGAGTGGTTGACGACGATCTCCACGTTCTCGCTCTCGGCGTCCTCGAGTTCCCACTCCGAGGCCTTGAAGAACTGGCGCGGCTTGCGCGCCATGACCTTCACTTCCCTGGCGCCGAGACGCAGCGAGGAGCGGCAGCAGTCCATGGCCGTGTTGCCGACGCCGATGATCAGCACTTTCTCGCCGATTTTGTCGAGGTGCTTGAACGCGACCGACTCGAGCCAGTTGATGCCGATGTGGATGTTGGCGCCGCCTTCGGTGCGGCCGGGGAGCTTGAGTTCCTTGCCCTTCGGCGCGCCGCTGCCGACGAACACGGCGTCGAACCCGCCGGTCTCGAGGAGCGTGCGCATGCTGTCCACGCGCGAGTGGTAGCGGATCTGTGCACCCATCGTCTCGATGTAGCCGATTTCCTCGGCGAGCACGCTTTC
>JBAVIQ010000090.1:0-2329 GCA_049687035.1 Steroidobacteraceae bacterium | reverse complement strand
GTAATTCACGATGGGATCGTCGAGCCCGAGCTTGCCTTCGTCCACGAGCATCATCACGGCCATCGCGGTGAACTGCTTGCCCACGGATCCCGTCTGGAAGACGGTCTCGGGCTTCACCGGCACGTCGAGTTCAACGTTGGCGAGGCCGTAACCCGTTGCGCGCACGAGCTGTCCGTCGCGACAGATGGCCAGCGAGACCCCGGGAACCTGGTGGCGCTGCATCTGGCCCTGCACGAAATCGTCGACAGCGTCGGCGAAAACGGCGGCGGGAATTCCAAGCAGGGCGACGACCAACGCGAGAATTTCCTTCATGCGCCTAGTTACCATGAAGTCGCGCCGGCCATAAGGGGCCTGTCGTGGTTCAGTGCCTGACCGAACCCGGCGTGCGGCCCGTCTGCGCGCGGAAGCTGCGCACGAAGCTGGCGACATCCGTGTAGCCCAGCCGGTAGGCGATCTGGGTCACCGAGAGGTCCCCTTGCGCCAGCAGGTGACTTGCCCGTTCCGTACGCACCTGCAACGACAGGTCGCGGAAACCCGTGCGCTCGGACTCCAGGTACCGGGCCAGTGTCCGCGGGGAAATGTTGACGAAGCCCGCGAGCTGCTCGAGCGTCGGTCGCGCGTCTTCGGACTCGCGCAGCATCATGCGGCACCACTCGCTCCAGCGACGGCGCGCATGCGTCTGGCGCAGCATCGTCTTGCAGCGTTCTTCCGCCGCCTGCATGGCCCGCGTGTTGGCCATCGCCAGCGGCGTATCGAGCAAGGCAGCGTCGAGCGAGATCCTGACGCCGGGCACGGGGTCGCCGAAATGAACCCGGGCCCGGGACAACTCCCCGTAGCGCGCCGCGTGCGGCGGCCGCTCGATCGACATCCACACGTCGTACGGCAGGAGTTTGCCGCGCAGCGTGGTCTCGAAAGCGACGTGATTGGAAATCACGATCGCCTCCTCGAGCACGCGCATCGACCGCTGCGACAGCGCCGCGACCGGCACGTAGACGAGATCCACGCGACCGGACTGCCGCTGCATGCTCAGCGCAAAGACTGGTTGCATCAATCGCTGATAGCTCACCGCCAGGCGCAGCAGGTGCCCGAACGTGGGACTCGTGAGCAGCGCGAATCCGAGAATGTCGTGCGAGGTCGGATCGAGCCGGCGGCCCAGTTCGAAGCCCAGGTCCACCCGTCCGCTGGCTTGTTCGGCTGCCAGCAGCAGCGCTTCCACCTGGCCCAGGGTGAGCTGGCCCTTCGGCGCGTCGATCGACCGGATGCGGGCGGCGCGCAGCAATGCGGCGCGATCGATGCCGATGGATTCCAGGAAGTCGACCAGCTGCGCCAGATAGCGCGCAGGCAGCGTGTACGACTCGTCGGCTTTGCGCATCGAGACGCCCCCCGGTCCGGCGCCAGGACCGGTCACGGTGTCTTAAAACATCAATATGTTGGCAGAAAATGCCAAGACCGGCGAGACGTTCCGACGCAGACTCCAACCCACGAAGCGTCTGCGCTGCGCGGATCGCAGGAGGGGAGCGACCATGATCGAACTTACCGGCGGCGAGCTGCTCGCCCGCGCCCTGGCGAACGAAGGCGTGAATACAATTTTCGGGTTGCCGTGCCCCGAGATCGACCCGTTGCTCGCCGCGCTCGAAGCCAATGGCATCCGCTTCGTGACGATCCGCCACGAAGCTGCCGCCGTGCACATGGCCGAGGGCTACTACAAGACGACTGGCAAGGTTGCCGTCGTGCTCGGCAACCCGGGCCCCGGCTCCGCCAACCTGTTGCCCGGCATGCTGACCGCAAAACACGAGGGCGTGCCCGTGCTCGCGATCACGTCGCAGCACCGCACCGGCGTGGTCTATCCGTCGACGCCCGCCACCTTCCAGGGCCAGGACCAGCTCGACCTGTTCAAACCCGTCGTCAAGTGGAACGGCCCGGTGTTCGAGTGGACCCGCATCCCGGAGCTGGTACGCATGGCCTTCCGCGAGATGTGGGCGGGACGCCCGGGGCCGGTGCAACTCGAGATTCCAGCGCCCGTGCTCTATGCCGCTGGCGATCCGGCATTGGCTCCGATCTTCCCGAGCGCGAGCGGCCGCGGCTCGCTGCCGCAGCCTGCGGACACACAGCTGGCGACGGCGGCCGACTGGCTCGCGGGCGCCAAAGCCCCAGTGATCTTCGCGGGAACCGGCGTTGATCGCGCACAGGCGAATGCTGCGTTGCTCGGGCTGGTCGACCGGCTCAAGTGCCCCGTGATCCCGTCGATGGCCGGTCGCAGCGTCGTGCCCCACGACCATCCGCTGTATTTCAATTCGCAGAGTCCCGCGGCAGACGAGCTGCGCCGCAA
>JBAVIQ010000089.1:0-12399 GCA_049687035.1 Steroidobacteraceae bacterium | reverse complement strand
CGCGTTGCCCGTGAACACCGCCATCATGGGGCCGTCCATCTACGCGCCTCTCCCGTAATCCCGGTTGGCTGGGGTGGAAGGATTCGAACCTCCGAATGGCGGGATCAAAACCCGCTGCCTTACCACTTGGCGACACCCCAACGCATTCGTTGCTCAAGCCCGTCGTCGTACCGCCCGCAAGCCGTCACCGGTCGCATCAGCCCCTGCCGACCTGCCGCTCGAACTGCAAGCGTGCAGTGAGCGGCGACCGGTTGAGGCCGCGCGTAACCCATCCCTGCCACTCACGTGGCTTGCCCGCGAGCACCGCGGCCGCATGCGTCGGATCTGTCATCGGTGCGAAGACACAGGAGCCGGTGCCCGTCAGTCGTGCAGGCCCGTGACGACCGAGCCAGTCGAGCGCGCTCGCGACAACCGGGTACCGACGCCGCACCACGGGTTCGCAGTCGTTCCGACCGCCGGTCTGCAGGAAGCCGGCAATTGTGATGACCGGAGAATCCCTTGTCAATTCAGGGGCTTTGAACACTTCACCCGTGCTGATGGCGACCATGGGCTGCAGCAGCAGGTAGACCTGCTCCGGGAAGTCGACCGGCACCAGTCGTTCGCCCACGCCTTCGGCCCAGGCCGCGTGGCCGTGCACGAAAACAGGCACGTCGGCACCCAGGCCCAAGCCTATTTCGGCCAGGCGCTCGCTGTCGTAGCCGGTTCCCCATAACTGGTTCAAAGCGACCAGCACCGTGGCGGCATCGGAGCTGCCACCGCCCACACCGCCACCCAACGGCAGCCGTTTTTCAACCTCGATCGCCACTCCCTGCAACAGGGGTACGCCGGTTTCCGCCGCGGCGGCGGCCAGACGACGGGCTGCTCGCACCACGAGGTCATCCTCGGCCGCGACCCCGGGGAGAGCGCCTAGCCTTTCAATGACGCCGGGCGGCCGCTGGTAAAAGCGAATCGAGTCGCGCAAGTCGATGAACTGAAACGCCGTCTGCAGCTCGTGATAGCCGTCGGGCCGCCTCCCCACGACGTGGAGGAACAGGTTCAGCTTGCCCGGCGCAGGCCACGACGCGGGGTATCCCAGCGAGCGGTTCATGGAGCCGGCAGGATCCAGTCGTCGACGACGATCCTCACCCGTGCCCCGTGCGTCGTGGCCGTCAGGCGCGCGGGCAGGCTCCAGCCGGCCTGGGACTTCAGCTCCTCAAAACTCACGACCCAGCCGCCCTGGACGAACCCGGGCACCGGACCCGAGCTGGTTTGGACCGGTCCGCTGCCCGGGCTGTCGGGCGCCGGCACGCCGAGCATCCAGTAACGCAATTCGGCCAGGGGCAGCTTCACGCCGAGTCGGCGCTCGAGCTCGGCCCGTGCGGCCTCGCCATTCAGGGGTTGACCCGCGTCGTCAGACAATTCGATCGTTGCGCCGTCCGTGACCAGTACCAATCCACCCGCACCCAGCGGCCCGCGAACGGTGAGCTCCGTGCGCTCGGAGCGCTGCTGCCAGACGAAGCTGCCGCTGCCGCCTTCACCTTGCGCAGCAAGGGCAATACGCCCCTTGGCCAGCCATTGCGTGAGTTGCTCGGGGTCGGCCGTTCGCGATTCGGGCGGGGTGCCCGCCGGGATCGTCGCACAGCCCGTCACGAGCAGCGCACAAGCCAGGGCAGCAAGCAACGGACGCATGCGCAACATGGACCTGCCCGTGGCTCAGGGCCCGGCGCGCTCGATGCGCTCGCGCAGTTTCTCGTTCTCAGGCGCTTTCTCGAGCGCCGCCTTCCACGTTGCGCGGGCCGCTTTCTGGTCGCCCATCGCCCACTGCACCTCGCCAATGTGCAGGTCGATCTCAGGATCGGCGCCCGACTCGTTGGCGCGCTGCAGGTAGTCGAGCGCTGCGGGATAGTTGCCTTCCTTGTACAGCAGCCAACCCATGCTATCGAGCGTGGCTGCATTATCGGGCGACTGGGCCAGTGCCGTCGTGAGGAGCGCGCGCGCCTCGGGCAGGTTCTTGCCGTTGTCGGCCAGCGTGTAGCCGAGCGCGTTCTGCACGTGCGCATCGCCGGGACGTTCGGCAAGCAACGCGCGCAGGTCGCGGATGGCCGCGTCCTCCTTGCCCGTGCGCTCGAGGAAGAAAGCGCGGTTCAGCCGCAGCTCGAGCGCGTCCGGATACCGCGACAGGCCTTGCTCATAGACCTGTGCAGCGCGGCGTGTATCGCCGCGATACTCCAACAGGCCTGCCTTCGCCGAAAAGACGTCGGGTGCCAGCTGCGGCTGCGTGCGGGCGAGTTCGTCCAGGTGCGTGACGCCGGCGTCGGTACCCGACTGCTCGGCCTTGATGCGCGCCACTCGCAGCTGCGCCGCGAGATGGTAGTCGCCGCCGGCAACGCGCGAGTAATAACGCAGGGCACGATCGGTATCCTTGCGCCGCTCGGCAATCACGCCGAGGAAATACAATGCTTCGTACGATTGCGCACCCGTAGTCAACAGGTTCTCGAACTGGACTGTCGCTGCGTCGAGGTTGTCGGCATCGAGTTCCATCGCGCCCAGAGCGCGGATCGCTCCCGGCACCACGGTCTTGCCGGTGGTGTAAGGCGTGAGCATTGCCCTCGCCTCCTGGTCACGGCCAGTCGCCGACAGCAGCAGCGCGTACTCGAGGTGGGTGCTGATGTCGGAATCGGGCTCGGTGACGAGATCGCGCGCCATGGCGAGCCCCTGCTCGTCCTTGCCGTTGGCGATCCGCGTGCGCGCGAGCAGCATCTTCGCGGGTTTCCAGAACGGCGCCTTGGCGACGGCCGTCTCCGCCGCTTTCTCGGCCACCGCGAAACTGTCGGCCCGCAGGGCCGCACTGCCGTACGCGTAGTATCCTTCACCGACGTTGGGGTGCCGGGCCGAGAGGCGCCGGAAGAGTTCCATCACGTCGGTCGAGACGCCTTCGTCGCCGATCACGGGCAGCAACGACAGGTACCCCGCGGCCGGGCTGATGTAAACAGTGTCGAGCAGGTAGCCGAACTGGGCTTCCGCGTCATCGAGCCGATGCAGCTTGAGCGCGGCAATGCCTGCGTAGCGATGCGCATTCTCGCTGGTCGGGTTGATCTCCAGCCAGCGGCCGGCGGCGAGCGCAGCCTCCCGCAGCTGGGTGTGATCGAACACTGCGCGCGTGGCCTGCTCGGCGATCAGCTCGTCGTCGGAGCGCTGGGCAGCCTCGCGGTATAGCCGCGCGCCCTCGGGATAGTCGCCCCGGTCGAACGCTGCTTCCGCTTCCGCCAGGCGAGCCTCGGGCAGCACCGCGTCGCCCGTGGCGCCGGGGCGGACGGGGGCCGTCGCGGCGCAAGCCACTAGTAAACCAAGGAAGATCGCGCCAAGGGCGCTACCGACGACATGGATAATGCGGATTGGCATGGCCTCTCCACTATAGCCGAAGCTCACTGCAGCTTGTGTTGCGGGGTCCGTTCACCCAGAATTTCGCGACTTTCCAGACCAGGTCCCGGATGTCTCTCGTCGTCGTCGGCATCAACCACCGCACCGCTCCCGTCGAAGTTCGTGAGCGCGTGGTCTTCGAGCCGGCTCGCATCCCGGAAGCGTTGCAACAACTGCGAAACCTGCCGGACGTCCACGAGACCGTCATCGTCTCGACGTGCAACCGGACCGAACTATATTGCGTCACCGAAAACATCGGCCAGGCCGAACTCGGGGACTGGCTGCAGCGGTACCACGGGATCGGCGTCCCTTTGCACCACAGCCTTTACCACCACGACGAGGACAAGGCAGTCACCCACGCGTTCTCGGTCGCGTCGGGCCTCGACTCGATGGTGCTCGGCGAGCCGCAGATCCTTGGCCAGCTCAAGGATGCCTACCGTATCGCGCATGAAGCAGGCACCACCGGCCCGGTATTGCACCGCCTGTTCCAGTCTGCGTTCTCGGTTGCGAAGCGCGTGCGCACCGAGACCAAGATCGGCGCAAATGCCGTTTCCGTGGCCTCGGCCGCCGTGGCGATGGCGCGTACCGTGTTCGCGAGCTTCGACAACCGCACCGCGTTGCTGGTCGGCGCGGGCGAAACCGTCGCACTCGCGGCACGGCACCTCTATGCCGACGGCTTGCGCCGGATGATCATCGCGAACCGCAGCGTCGACCGCGCGCGCGAACTGGCCGCCGAGTTCCACGGCTTCGCGATCGGTCTCGACGAGATTGCAAATCACCTGAAGGAAGCCGACATCGTCATCGCTTCCACGGCGGCCCCCCCCTCGATCATCACGCGGCACATGACGGAGCAGGCGCTGCGCGCGCGCAAGCGCCGTCCGATGTTCATGGTGGACATCGCGGTACCGCGCGACATCGACGCCGACGTGGCCGAACTCGAAGACGTCTACCTGTTCACGGTCGACGACCTGCAGTCGGTCGTCAACGAAAACCTCGAAGGCCGCCGCCAGGCCGCGCGGGAAGCCGGCGCACTGATCGACGCGGAGGTCGAACGTTTCGCGCACCTGCTGCGCACGCGCGACGCCGCGCCGCTCATCCGCCGCCTGCGCGAAGAGGCGGACCGCACGCGCCAGCGCACGCTCGAGCAGGCGCGGGTGATGCTGGCACATGGCAAGAGCCAGGACGAGGTCCTGAGCTTCCTCGCCAATACGCTCACGAACCGGCTCATCCATGCGCCCAGCCAGCGGCTGCGCGACGCGGCGGAGACCGGCGACGGCGAGATCATCGAGACGATCGCCGACATCTACCGGCTCGACCAGCCGCACGACTGATGAAAGAGTCGATCCGACGCCGTCTCGAGAGGACGGTCGAGCGCTTCGAGGAAGTCGGCGCGCTGCTAGCCGACCCCGATGTGATCGCGAAGCAGGGCCAGTTTCGCGACCTCTCGATGGAGTATTCGCGTCTCGAGGCCGTGGCCCGGCGGTTCAACGAGTTCTCCCGCCTCGAAGGCGAGCTGCGCACCGCCGAGGAAATGGCCGCGGGCGCCGACCTGGAAATGCGCGAACTCGCCGCCGACGAGGCGCGCGAACTGCGCAGTCGCATCGACGCGGAGGGGCTCGAACTCACGCGCCTGCTCATCCCCAAGGACCCGCGCGACGACTCCAACATCTTCCTCGAAATCCGCGCGGGCACCGGCGGCGACGAAGCTGCGATCTTCGCGGGCGACCTGTTCCGCATGTATTCGCGCTACGCGGAGCGGCAGGGCTGGAAGGTCGAGGTACTGAGCGAGAGCACGGGCGAGCACGGCGGCTACAAGGAAATCATCAGTCGCGTCGTGGGCAAAGGCGCTTACTCGAAGCTCAAGTTCGAGTCGGGTGCGCACCGCGTGCAACGCGTGCCCGCGACCGAAGCGCAGGGCCGCATTCACACCTCCGCGTGCACGGTGGCGATCCTGCCAGAGCTCGACGAGATCGAGGACCTGCCGATCAACCCCGCCGAATTGCGCGTCGACACGTTCCGCGCCTCGGGTGCCGGCGGCCAGCACGTCAACAAGACCGATTCGGCCATCCGCATCACGCACATCCCGACGGGCGTCGTGGTGGAATGCCAGGACGAACGTTCACAGCACAAGAACCGCTCGCGCGCGATGTCGCTGCTGCGGGCGCGCCTGCTCGAGGCGCAACGGCAGAAGCAGACGGCGCAGCAGGCGCAGGAGCGCAAGCTGCAGGTCGGCACGGGTGACCGCTCCGAGCGGATCCGCACCTACAACTACCCGCAGGGCCGCGTCACGGATCACCGCATCAACCTGACGCTGTACCAGCTGCCCTCGGTCATGGAAGGCGCACTCGCCGACGTGATCGGCCCGCTGCAGCAGGAATGGCAGGCGGAGCAGCTCGCCAGCCTCGAGTAATCCGGGCGTGGCCACCGCAGTCCGCCAACTGATCGACGAAGGCATTGCGCGCCTGCGGCGCGTCACGGACCAGCCACGTCATGAAGCCGAGATCCTGCTTGCCGCCGCGCTCGGCAAGACGCGCGCCTGGATCATGGCTCACCCCGAAGAGCGCATCCTCGACTGCGAAGCCACCGACCGCTACGAAGCCTGGGTTACGCGGCGCTCGCACGGCGAGCCCGTCGCGTACGTGCTCGGCGAAAAGGAATTCTGGTCGCTCCCGCTCGAGGTGACGCCTGACGTCCTCATTCCGCGGCCGGAGACCGAACTCGTCGTCGAGCTCGCCTTGACCCACCTGCCGCGCGACCGGGAAGCACGGGTGCTCGACCTCGCTGCGGGCAGCGGTGCGATCGCACTTGCGCTTGCCCGCGAGCTGCCGCGCGCCACCGTCGTTGGCGCGGACATCTCCGGGGCGGCCAGCGCCGTGGCGCGGCGCAACGCGCAACGGCTCGGCCTCGCCAACGTCGTATTCCGGACGGGCAGCTGGTTCGATCCAGTGGCGGAGGAACGGTTCGAACTGATCGCCAGCAACCCGCCGTACATCGCCGAGGCCGACGATCGCGTCGAACCGGGCGTGCGCCGCTTCGAACCCCATGGCGCGCTGTTCGCGGGCACGGACGGGCTCGAGGCGTTGCGGGTCATCGCCGCTGCGGCCGGCCGTCACCTGTCGCCAGGGGGTTGGCTGGTCGTCGAGCATGGCGACCGCCAGGGCCTTGCCGTACGCGAACTGCTCGGTGCGGCGGGGTTCGCCGACGTCACGACCCACCAGGACCTGGCTGGCCTGGACCGCTGCACTGAAGGCCGCTGGCCGGGCACCCTCCGGGCGTGACATCAAGCCGCCGCACGTTCACTATGCGCACCCTCTTTCGTTCCACTATTCGCAGGCAGGTCACGCAGCCATGATCCGATTCGAAACTTCGCTCGGCGCTTTCACGATCGAACTCTTCGACAAGGACGCGCCCGTCACGGTGCAGAACTTCCTCGACTACGTCGACGCCGGCCATTTCGACGGCACCGTCTTCCACCGCGTGATCCCGGGCTTCGTCGTGCAGGGCGGCGGCATGACCGAGGACATGAAGCAGAAGACGACGCGGGCCCCGATCAGGAATGAAGCCGACAATGGCGTGAAGAACCGGCGCGGCACGCTGTCGATGGCGCGCACCAACGATCCGCACAGCGCCACCTCGCAGTTCTTCATCAACCTGGTCGACAACTCCAACCTCGACCCGGGTCGCGGCAGCGCCGGGTATGCCGTGTTCGGCTGCGTCTCCGACGGCATGTCGGTGATTGACGCAATGGCCAAGGTCAAGACCGGTAATCGCGGCGGCCACGGCGACGTGCCGGTCGAGCCGATCAAGGTCATCAGCGCGAAGCGCGTCGCAGCCGCCCAGTAAGCCTCGCAGTAGTCCGAATCCGTTTCGGGGCTGAACCGCATGGCGAAACGTCGGCGCGGGCGGGCGGGCCGGATCCTGCGCGGCATGCTGCTCGCAGGACTGGCCTGGGCGGCGGTGACGCTGGTCACCGTGCTCGCGTTTCGCTGGATCGATCCGCCGTTCACGACCTTCATGCTCGCGGACCGCGTGGGCGCGCTGTTCTCGCGCGAGAAAGGCTACGATTTCAGCCAGGACTGGGTCGACTGGGACCACATCTCGAAGAATGCGGCCGTCGCCGTGATCGCGTCCGAAGACCAGCAGTTCCCGCGCCACCGCGGGTTCGACTTCAAGCAGATCGACAAGGCACTCGCGGACCGGGAACGCGGCCGCCGCGTGCGTGGCGCCAGCACGATCTCGCAGCAGGTCGCCAAGAACATCTTCCTGTGGCGCGGGCAGAGCTGGTTCCGCAAGGGCCTCGAGGCCGGCATCACCGTGCTGATCGAGACTTGCTGGAGCAAGAAGCGCATCCTCGAGGTCTACCTGAACATCGCCGAGTTCGGGCGCGGCACGTACGGCGTGCAGGCCGCCAGCCGCCGTTTCTTCCACAAGGACGCGGCGCGACTGAGCCAGTCCGAGGCCGCGCTGCTCGCAGCCGTGCTGCCTGCTCCCACGCGCTTCAAGGTCGATGCGCCGTCACGCTACGTCCAGAGACGACAGGCCTGGATCCAACGGCAGATGAACGCACTCGGCGGAACGTTCTATCTGGCGGAGTTGCGCTGATGGCGGCAAGCTTGGGCTGCCAACACGAAGGAACTTCGGCCGGGAACACCGCATGAACGAGACAACGGCAGCACGCCGCACCCACATCGCGATCATCGGCGCGGGGCATTCGGGACTGTGCATGGGGATGCGCCTCAAGCAGGCCGGCCTGCACGATTTCGTGATCCTCGAAAAGGCCGCCACGCTCGGCGGCACGTGGCGCGACAACACCTACCCCGGCGCGTCTTGTGACGCGCCGTCGTTCCTGTACAGCTTTTCATTCGCGCAGAAGACGGACTGGAGCCGGCGTTTCGCCTGGCAGTCGGAGTTGCTGGGCTATTCGACCGAACTCGCAATCAGGCACGGCTTGTTGCCGCACTGCCGCTTCAATGCGGAGGTCACGCGGATCGCATACGACGAGGCCGCCAACACGTGGACGCTGGTATGTGCGGACGGCTCCGAGACCGTCGCAGACTTCGTCATCGCGGGCGTCGGGCAGCTCAATCGGCCGTCCACCCCTGCGATCGCCGGCCAGGCCACCTTTGCCGGCACGCAGTTTCATTCCGCACAGTGGAACCATGCTGTGGATCTCGCCGGCAGGCGCATTGCCGTGATCGGCAATGCCGCGAGCGCCGTCCAGTTCGTGCCGCAGATCGCACCGCTCGCGGCGAAGCTCACGATCTTCCAGCGCTCGGCCAACTGGCTCATGCCGCGCAAGGACCGCCTCTATGCACCGCGCACGCAGCGGTTGCTCACGCGGTTCCCCGGTCTTGCCAGGCTGTACCACGACGCACAGTGGTTCTTCTTCGGCGAGCTGCAGCTCACGCCGCTCATGAAGCAGGTGAAACCGGTGCAGGCGCTGGCGCGCTGGAAATCGCTCGCGCACCTGCGCCGTCAGGTCAAGGATCCCGCGCTGCGCGCGAAGCTGGTGCCGACGTTCCCGATCGGCGCCAAGCGCGTGCTGTTCAACGACGATTACTACCCGGCGCTGTCGCGACCGAACGTGGAACTCGTGACGGAAGCCATCGAGCGCATCGAGCCCGAGGGCGTGCGTGTGCGCACCGGCGAACTGCACCTCGCCGACGTCATCATTTACGCGACGGGGTTCAAGAGCACCGACTTCCTCGCGCCGATGCAGATCACCGGCCGGGGTGGACTCGACCTGAAGCAGGAATGGTCGAAGGGCGCGCGTGCATACCTCGGTGTCACGGTCACCGGCTTCCCGAACTTCTTCATGCTGTACGGCCCCAATACCAACCTGGGTCACAACAGCATTCTCGTCATGATCGAGGCGCAGGTGGGCTACATCCTGGACGCCCTTGCGAAGATGAAGGCGCGAGGCGTCAAGCGCATCGACGTCAAACGCGACGTGCTGGAGACCTACAACCGCAGCCTGCAGCAGGACCTCGCCAAGTCCGTGTGGGCTGGTATCGGCGCCAGCTGGTACAAGCTCGCCGACGGCACCATCACCAACAACTGGCCGCACAGCACGATTCACTACCGGCGCCTGCTGCGCGAGGCGAAGCTCGAGGATTACGAAACATGATGAAGGCCACGATCCGTCTCGCGTCAGCACTGTTCGGTTGGTCCGTTCTCGGGTGGACGCCGGCGAATGCCGCCGGGCCGACACCGAGCCCGATCGACCCGCAGCGGTTGTCCGACATCACGCGGACGTTGTCGGCGGACGACTTCGAAGGTCGATCACCCGGCTCGGCCGGCGAAACGAAGACCATCGCGTACCTGGTCGAGCAGTTCAAGGCGGCGGGACTCGAACCCGCGGGTTCCGGGGGTTCGTACACGCAGGTCGTACCGCTCGTGCGCACGCAAGTGCCGGCAGACGCGTCCATGAGCGTCACCGTCGCCGGCAAACGGCGGCCTCTCGTGCAGCAGCAGGACATGGCTGCGCTCGCATTGCGTCCCGTCGACCGGGTGCAGATCGTAGATGCGCCGCTGGTGTTCGTCGGCTATGGCGTCAGCGCGCCGGAGCGTGGCTGGGACGACTACAAGAACATCGACCTGCATGGCAAGGTTGCCGTGTACCTGGTCAATGATCCGGATTTCGAAGCCGCGCCAGGCGACGACGCCTACGGCAAGTTCGGGGGCAAGGCGGCCACCTACTACGCACGGTGGACCTACAAGTACGAGGAAGCGGCGCGCCGCGGGGCGATCGCCGCGCTGATCGTGCACGAGACTGAGCCGGCCGCCTACGGTTGGAAGACGGCCATCGCACCGAATGGCGAAGGCTACGACATCGTACGTCCGGACCCCGCTAAAGACAGGCTGCTACTGCAGTCGTGGCTGCACCGTGACGCGGCCGTCGAGATCTGCCGCGGTGCCGGCCTCGATTTCGAAGCACTGAGGCAGAGCGCACGCAGCAAGTCGTTCCGCCCGGTCGAACTCGGGGGCGCAACCTTCGCGGCGGACTTCCCGCTCGCCCACACGCGCATCGACAGCCACAACGTGCTCGGCAGGATCACGGGCCAGAAGCATCCGCGCGAGAGCATCATGATCGGCGCGCACTGGGACGCGTACGGCGTCGGCGAACCCGACGCCAACGGCTTGCGATTCCGCTCTGGCGCCCTGGACGACGCGATCGGCATCGCCGGCATGCTCGAGATTGCGCGTGCGTTCAAGCAGGGCGCGCGTCCGGATCGCACGATCCTGTTCTCCGCGTGGACCGCCGAGGAGCGCAACCTGCTGGGATCGGAGTACTACGCGTCCCATCCCTGGCTGCCGCTCGAGACCACGGTCGCGAATTTCACGATGGACGTGCTGCAGCCGAATGGCCTCGCGCGCGACATCGTGCTGGTCGGTGCCGGGCAGAACGAACTGGAGTCTCTGCTGGCGCAGAAGGCCGCAGACCAGGGCCGCGTCGTCACGCCAGATGCGAAACCCGAGCGTGGCCTCGCCTTCCGCGCCGATCACTTCCCTTTCGCGAAGCGCGGCGTACCGGCGCTGGTGCTGATGGGTCTCGGCGGCGGTCACGACCTCGTCAAGGGTGGGCGCGAAGCCGGTGATCGCTGGGTCTCCGAGTTCACTGCGCAGTGCTATCACCAGGCATGCGATCGTTGGAGCGAAGCGTGGGACCTGAGCGGCGCGGCGCAGGACGTCACGCTCGTCTACCAGATGGCCAGTCAGCTCGCGAATTCGCGCGCGTGGCCGCAGTGGAATGCGGGCTCGGAGTTCAAGGCAGAGAGGGATTCGAGCGCCGAGCAACGCAAGTAGCACGACAGCGTCCGCGAGCGGGAAGCCGGTTAAGCAGGTCTCTTTGAAAGTGGGCGGGACGGTCTGCTATCGGCCAGGAGCAGTCATTGTTGATGAGGCTGGCATGCGCGGCCACTACAGCGCATCGTCGTCAATGCCCAACTAGGCGGCGGACTGGTTGGAGAGGCTTGGGCCGCTCTGAAATGGATGGTCAGGGGCGCCGTTCAGAGCTTTCAAGGGGGTCTCATGGCTGAGAGCGACAACGTGTTCGCGGGCTCGATCCCGAAGTTCTACGACACGCTGATGGTCCCCCTGATCTTCGAGGCCTATGCCGCCCACCTGGCGGAGCTTGTCGCTGCCTACTCGCCCGTCTCGGTGCTTGAGACGGCGGCCGGCAGCGGCGTGGTCACGCGGGCGCTCGCGCCAAAACTCAGCGCCGACGCGTGCTACGTGGTCACCGACCTCAGCCAGCCCATGCTCGACTATGCCGCCACCCGGCAGGGGGCCGATAGCCGTATCGAATGGCGGCCGGCGGACGCGCTCGACCTGCCGTTCGAAGATGCCTCGTTCGACGTTGTTTGCTGCCAGTTCGGCGCGATGTTTTTTCCCAGCCGGGTCGCCGGCTACGCCGAGGCGCGTCGCGTGCTGAGGCCAGGCGGGCGCTTTGTCTTCAGCGTCTGGGACCGCATCGAAGAGAACACCTTTGCCGACGACGTCGCCAACGCCGTCGCCGCGGTGTTTCCGCACGACCCTCCGCGATTCCTCGCCCGCACGCCGCACGGCTATCACGATATCGCACTGATCCGCGAGGAACTGAGCCGCGCAGGGTTCGCGGAAATCGAGATCAAGACGCGCGAGGAGGTGAGTCGCGCACCCTCGGCACGCGACGCCGCCACCGCCTATTGCCAGGGAACGCCGCTGCGCGACGAAATCGAGGCGCGCGACGCCAGCTTGCTTCAGCTCGCTACGGACCGCGCGACGGAGGCGATCGCCAGCCGCCATGGCGAAGGCCCGGTGGCCGGCAAAATTCAGGCGCATATGATCGTGGCCGCGGGATAGCAGAGTCCCGCCGCAAGGCTGTTGCAGGCCCAACCGATACTTGCGATACGCGCTTCATCGCGGCAACTGTGGCCCAGTGAGATGCCAGGAAGCCGCTTGTGGCCAGCAACTGGAACTGGCCGCGAGCAGACATTGGTCAATGAAGGCATTGCTTAG
>JBAVIQ010000088.1:0-8611 GCA_049687035.1 Steroidobacteraceae bacterium | reverse complement strand
GACCAGAGCAGCTTCGGCGTGCTGCGTACGGTCACGTCCAAGGCAAAGTATCTGGAGCCGCCGCGGCGCATGCCGAAATACAGGAAAACCTTGTCCTTTTCGTTCTCTTCGATCGTGCTGTTGCCGTTGATGTCGGTGCCATTGGGCTCGATCGTGCCGTTGCCGTTACGATCGAGTCGCACGATCTTGACGGCCCCATCGAGACCGTAGTTGCGCGACGTGACGTCATCGTTCGTGTACAGGTCCTCGATCCGGTCGAGCATCTCGCGCGGTACGAAGGACCAGAGTTCGGCTCCGGTCGCGGCATTGATGGCATGCAGGTAGCCGTCATTGGTCGTCGCGTACAGGGTGATGTCCGGATCGTCCGCGGGGCCACCGTAGATGACGGTCCCCGGGCGCGAGTGCAGCGGGTCGCCCATGTCCTTGCGGGCTTCGGTGACGTTGGCGTTCCCGTTCTCGTCCAGGACGTCATAACCATACGCCCAGTCCACGAGATCCGCGACCGCCGGCCGTCCCGTCACCGCGACACTGGATGTGACGCCGAGCAGCAGCAGGTTGGCGAGCGTCAGGTTGCCCGCGCCCTTCAGGTCGGAGAGATCCTCGGACAGGGTTCCCGAGTTGACGGTCAGGTTGCTGTAGATCTTCCGGGTCGCCGGGTTCTTCAATTCACCCGCGGCGCCGCCCATTTCCGCTCTCGCGCCATCCGTCGTGTCGGACCAGTAGCTCTGCGAGGCGCTCTCGAAGAAGCCGGTGTTCGGATCGACCGCCGCATTGTTGTTCACATCGCGGATGCTGCCGGCCGGCGTGATCCGGTACTTCTTGATGTTGCCTAGCCAGCGGTAGGCGGTGGATGGCTTGAACACCGACATGTACAGGTAGTTCAGGTTCTGGGTGCGGTTGAACGCGTTCACGGCCACGGTCGGCGACGTGAACGTCGTCGTCTGCTCCAGGATCTTGGTGATGATGTCCGAGAAAGCTTCGGTCAGTTCGGCCGTGTCGGCCGCCGTGTAGAACTTGCCGCCGCCGCGCTGTGCGGCTTCTGTCAGCAGTGCCGTGCCGTCTGCCACGTCGTCGCCGAAGCCGATCCAGTAGCTCGTGACGTTCTGGACGCCCGGCCGGTCCGTGCGCAGGTCCGATTCGTGCAGCCACTTGGCCAGGTCGTCCAGGCAGCGGCCCGAATTGTTGTACTGCAGGTTGGGTTCGATGTCGCAGGCCGCGTTGCCGGTCACCGTGGCGAAGTTGGGCAGGCTCGCGATGGGCGTATTCGCCTCGTTGTCCTGCGTCGGCAGGCCGTCCGTCAGGTAGACGATGAAGTTCTTCTGGCAGTCCTGGTCCGCTGGTGAATCGTACAGCGACTTGTCCGAAGAATTCCGGGACGCGGTGACGCTGGGCGAGTCGCCGTCGGGGTTGCCGGTGGATTTATCCGACTTGCTGTACACACTGGGATACGTCGTGCCGTTCTCGCCTCCGCCGAAGTACACCTTGTCGCCCCTGAAGTACTGGGTGGCTTCGTAGAGCGTTTCGGACAGCGGGGTCCAGCCGGAGGCATTCCAGGAGTTGATCTCCGTCTTCATCGCCGCGCGGTTGTCCTCGATCTTGCCCATCGCCATCACGACCATGCCACCCTGCGCGGCGGCGTCGTTGCCGTTGCCGGTGTCGTTGCTGTAGCGCATCAGGCCGACGTTGACGTTGTCCGCGAGGTTGTCCAGCAGCGTGGTCAGCGCGCCCTGCATGATCTCGAGGCGCGTGCGCGTGATGTAGGGGCTGGCTTTCCAGTTGAGGTAGTTGCCGGCATAGAACGTGATCGCCTCGCCGCGGCTCCAGTCGATCTTGTTGGCGGACACACTGGACCACGGGCCGTTGGTGGAGCCGTCGGCGGCCCACTTCTTCGAGGAAGCGGCATTTTGCCCGTGCACACCAGCGTCGGCCTCGCACTCGATCGAGCTGCTGTTGTCGCCGGCTGACAGTGCAACCCAGCGGTCCCTGCTCGACCGCCACCGCGCGGCCTTGGTGACGAATGCGATGCCGGAAGAGGTCAGGATCGGCTGGGCCGAATTGCAGGTAAAGGCACTGGTGGCAACGTATTGATCGGTGCTGCAGTCCGGCACCGAGTTGGTGCGCGACCAGTAGATCCGGTCCGTCCGGCACGAGCCGCTGAACGTCGTCGCCGGGTCGTAGGGCACCTGGCTCTGCACGTTCGTGTCCATGCTGCCCGACGTGTCCATGATGAACAGGATGTTGGGTCGTGACGGTGCGGCGGCGACGGCCGCGCCTACGAACAGCTCCGTGTCGTCCGCGCGGGCGGGCGTATTGGCCAGTAGCGCAATGGCTGCGGCAGCGGTGAGCGTCGTCAGCGATCGCTTCCTTGAAGTCATCATGACTGCGTCCTCGAGTCAGGGGCACCGACCTTCGGGCCCCTGGTTGGCTGTTGTTTTCCAGGCACGTCCACTGCGTCGAGCTGCGTCTGCAGCACGACGCGCGTGACGCGCTGGGTCTTCGTTTCGTAGAAGACGTCAAGGTGGCTGGCGCCCCGCGCCGCGTACTTGCGCAGGGTTGCGAGCGGCACCGCCTCCCGGCCGACGAAGAACTGACTCTTGTCGTCGAGTCGCAGGACGACCGTTCGGCAACCCGCGCAGGGCGTAACGCTCCATGCGCCGTAAGCGGCGCTGGGCACGCTGACGTAATCCGTGCTCGCTTCGATACCGGTCTCGTAGGAGACGAGTGCAGCCTGGCTCCAGGCTGCGGGAGCTGAGCCGCCAAGCGCGACTGCAACAATCAGGATTTTCTTCAACATGTCTATTTCCTCTCCGGTGCAGGCGCGGGGCTTAGCCGCCGCTCGGCCCGACGATGTAGAAACTCTGCCGATGATCGGACTGCGCGCCACGATCCGACGTGCCGTAACTGTCGACGATGAAGTGATAGGCCTCGAAGCCCGTGCCGATGCTGTAGCCGCCGCTGGGGACGGGCGTCTGGCCGGCCTGGAGGTCGAAACGCATGAAGTATTCGCACTGCTGCGCGTCCGTCGGGCTGGCGACTTCGGCGCAATTGGCGATCGGCCGTCCCGTCCCCCGGTCCGCCACCGGATTGAGCGCTGCCACGTTGTCGTAGGTGCCGATCGGCGTGTTCGTGTTGTAGATGCCGGCGGCAAGCGCTTGCTCGACGCCGGCATCGGCCGCCTGGAACGCGCGCTCCTGGTACTGCTCGTTGCCCGCCATCAGCAGTTCAAGCGAAGCGGTCGTCATTCCCGAAATAGCCAGCAGCGTCAGCACCAGCAGCAGGATGAGTCCTACGACGAGCGCCGCGCCGCGCTGGCCTGGCGCAGCCTGCAGACCCGCGGTCGGTCGTGCGTGGCGAATCATGCGCGTGTGTTCCTGATGTGAATGGTCTTGGTGACGAGGATGCGGCGATACCGGTCGTTCGGCGTGAACGCCGAGGCCATGTCGGCGTACTGGTAGGCTGTCTGGTCCCTGTGGCTCACGTCCGTGTCCTCGGCGCGAACGCGCAACCAGACGGTGACGGAAACCACGTTGGCATTGGCGGGAACAGCGCCCGGATTGACGTACTGGTCGGCGCTCGTGTCGTCATTGGTGTCGATGCCAAGGCGAATCTGCATGTCTTCGACGCCGGACACGATCTCTTCGTCGATGACTGCGTCGGTGGCGGTTGCCGAACTGACGTTTGCCAGGCGCTTGCGGCGCAGCGAAGGCACGTCGGTCCGCTGCGTCGACTGTGAGGAGACGTAATAGGCATGCGTCTCGAGCGCCCTGGACTGGGATTGGGGTGGCGCGTACGCGGCCGGGATGCAGGCGGGATCGGTGGGGACGGTGCAGCCCGCTGTTGGCACGAACAGCGTGCCCTGGATCCGGCTCGTCTGCAGGTAGACACGATTCGGGTCCAGGGCGGCAGGCCTCGTCTCGCTCGCCCTGCGAATGAACACCACGTCGGAGCCGGCCCGGTAGTTCGAGGCGGCACAGGTCAATCCGTACGCGTTGTTGGAACCGCCGACGTACTCGTCGAGGTTGATTACCCAGTTGCCACTGGCGGCGCCGCACAGCGACACATTGCTCTTCTGCTGGGCGGTGAATTCGGCCGGCGGGCTCTGGCCCGGGCCGGCGCGATTGAGGATGTAGTCGGCGCGGTTATTCATACCCCAGAAGTTCGCCATGCGGATGTCGGTCTCGACGACGTCCATGGCCAGCCTGGCGGTTTCCTGCAGGCGAGCGACGCTTTCCGAGGCCCGATACGTGCTCTGGCTCTTGTTGTAGACGGTCACCGCGCCGAGCAGCAGGAAGAGGCTGATCAGGAGGGCGACCATCAGTTCGATCAGGCTGACGCCCTGCTGCCGCTGCAATGTCTGTAGGTGCATGTCCACCGCTATCACCTCAGAGCTCGACTCGAATCTGGTAGTTGATCGCATCGGTCTGCCCAACCTCGGACCAGGCCACCTGGACGACGTACACGTTTGGCGTCGTTGCGGTTGCGGCCGTATAGGTCACGGCGCCGGCGCCGCCCGGCAACTGCGCGTTAATCGCCGCAACCCAGCCCGTGAGATCGGTGATGGCGATGGCATTGCCACCGCTGGCGGCATTGCAGGGGTTGCCGCACGCATAAGCATTGGCGGGAACGCGGTTGGCGCGCATCTTGTCGGCCAGGTCCGTGGCGAGAATGACAGCCTCGGTGCGGTACAGCGACGTGCGTCCCGCACGCAGTGTCTCGACGTACAGCGCGGCAATGCCGAGCAACCCGATCGACAGCACGATCAAGGCGACCATGGCCTCGACGAGCGTGAATCCCCGGCTGCAATGGCGTTTTAGCCCGCAATGCCGGCTTGCGCACTTGCTCATGGGCAGCTCACTCCCAGCGATGTAATCAGCGACGCAATCCTGGTCTTGTCGCGAGTCACTTGCGGGCGACCGGTGGGCGCAACGTTGATCGCCCGCGCGGCCGAATCGCCGCCAACGCTGGTGGCATTGCCGCGCGCGTCGCAAAGGATGAGGCTCGTGACGTTGCCTGCGGCGGCTGCGTCCGGGAAACCCGTCGAAAGAAAGGTGGCCCGGCGGGCACCGGTGTTGGATCTCACGGTGAGCGTGTCGGCGATCGTACGCTGGCGGAGAATTGGCTCGCCGGTGTCCACGATGCCGTTGCCATCCGTGGCGGCAACAACCGCCGGGTCGGCGTCGTCGACGAAGATCATCCAGGTGCGGAAAGCTGCGGTTGCATCGGTGTCGCAACTCGTCCCGTTCTGCGACTTGCAGAGCGTCACCGGTACGCGACGCTTCACGGCTTCGGAGCGGGCGAGGTTGAAGTCGGTAATGAAATCGTTGGCCGCCCCGGACATGCGGCTGCCGCGGATCAGCGCCGTGAGGTTGGGGACCGCAAGAGCAATGATCACTCCCGCCACGGTGAGCGCAAACATGAGTTCGATCAGGGTGAAACCGGTGCTTCTTGCTTTCATGACGATGACGAGATTAGGTCCTCGCTCGGATCGAGCACGTGCGAGCCGACGAACGGCCTTTCTGCGAGGACGGACGGGCATGGATTTGACTAAACACAGCTCAACTGGCCTCCTGACGCGCTACGCTGCGAAACTCGAGGGCGACCGGTCTGGCTGATGATCACGGCGCGTGCGGCCCCCGGTCCCCGGTCGTCGCAGAACGTGACCGTCGCAGTGACGCCCATCTGCCCGAATGACCGAAAGGATAGGGTGCTGCGGTTGGACAGGATGAGACCTGCGTCCCATTGCGGGTAGACGCGGAGTAGCTGCTCGCCCGTGTCGCGGTTGGCCGGCGAGTCGCGATCAAGATTGACGAAGACGATCCATCCCCCTTGCCATTGAGGACCTGGCTGGCAACTGGAGCCGTCGGCGCTGGGGCACAGGCTCACCACGCCGTTGCGCTTGATGGCCTCGCTGCGGGCCAGATGGACGGCCTGGGCGAACTGATTGACCTCGCTGGTGCGTGCGCCATCCCGGGCCAGTGTGCCGAAGGCCGGCACGCCCCAACCGGCCAGTGCGGCCAGGACGCCCAGGCAGACGACGAGTTCCAGGATTGTGAAGCCCTGCCCCAGATGACTGGGGCGGTGACGGTGTTTGCCTTCCATGGCGACCTTTCCGGGCTGGGTTGGGCCCGGCGGCCTGCTGCCGCCAGGCGAACGCACAGGCTAAGAGCGCACCGAAATGCGGTCTTGCCGCAAAACACAGGGGTTTGTGCGGATTCAGGCCCGGCCGGTCCCGGCCCTTATAATCAGTCCACTTTTCTGACTCCCGGACCACTCCCGTGAATGAAGTCAGCAGTCTTCTCGAACGAAACGGCATCCGTCCCACGCAACAGCGCGTCAAGGTCGCCGAGGTGCTCCTCACGGCCCCCGTGCACCTCACCGCGGAGCAGTTGCTCACGACCCTGCGGCAGTCGCCCAGCCGGGTGTCCAAGGCCACGGTTTACAACACGCTCAAGTTGTTCGTGGATCACGGGTTGGTGCGCCAGGTTCACCTGGATCCGGAGCGCTGCGTCTACGACTCGACGATGACGCCGCACCATCACTTTCAGAACGTCGAGACTGGCGAGATGCGCGATATCCGCCCCGACGAACTGACGCTGGAGCGAATGCCCGCGCTGCCGCCCGGCACCGAGATCGACGGGGTCGAGGTCGTGATCCGGGTCCGCCCGCAGCTCAGCTGAGTCCGGCTTCCACCCGCGGGGTCGAATCCTTATAATGCGCGCCCCTCCGAGCCGGAGGGGTCTGCGCAGAGCCGACTTAGCTCAGTTGGTAGAGCAACTGATTCGTAATCAGTAGGTCCGCGGTTCGAATCCGCGAGTCGGCACCATTTTCTTCTTCCAGTGAAAAACCTGCTCCAGTCCGCGTTGCTCGGAGTCCTGTACGCGGCCATGGGGTTCGTGGCGTGGTGGCTGCGCGTCTTTGGCTGGCGCCGCGAGCTGGTCCGGCGCCACCTCGCACGCTGCCTGCCGGAGCTCGGCGAATCCCGCCGACGGGACATTGAAGCCGGCTTTTACAGCCACCTGGGGCAACTGGCGGCCGAGTTCCTCGCCCAGCGCTTGCTCGGTCCGGCGGCCCTCGCGGAGCGTGTCCGGTTCGAGAACCCCGAACTGGTGCGGGATTGCCTGCAAGCCGCGCCCGGCCGCGCCCTGATCCTTTCGTCGCATCACGCCAACTGGGAGTGGCTCCTGCTGCGGTGCTCCAACGCATTCGACGAGCCGCTGACCGCGGCCTATAAGCCGACCCGTCGCGCAAGCGTCGATGGCGTGCTGCGACGGATGCGCGAGCGCTTCGGGTGCACGATGGTGAAGGCGGGGGACCTCGTGCCCCACCTGCTGCAACAGCGCGGCAAGGTGCGTCTGCTGGCCATGCTTGCCGACCAGTCGCCCTCGGCCAAGAGCGAGCAGCAGACCTGGCTCGAGTTCTTCGGCCAGCAGACTTCGTTCTTCCGTGGGCCGGGCTGGATCGGTGCGAAACTCGGTTACTCGGTGTACCTCGCCGCGATGCATCGTGAACGCCGCGGCCACTACGTCGTGCGCTTCATCGAGCTCTCCCGCGCAGCAACGCGGACCGAGCCGGACCAGATCCTGACGGCCTACACTCGGGCACTCGAGCAGCACGTACGGCAGTATCCCGAGCTGTATTTCTGGGCCTACAACCGCTGGAAGCGCGAGAAGCCACTCTATGGGTAAGGCGACTGCGTCAGTATCGCCGCGCGACTCGCTCGGCCTGCGGCTGCGCTATGCCTGTTCGTGGCTGCTGTTCTTCCTGGGCTATCGGCTCTGCGGGCTGCGCCGAGGAACCATCCGTCAGAATCTGCGTCGTTCATTTCCCGACACGAGCGATGCCGAGCGGGAGCGTATCCGCAACGAATTCGTCACGCGGCAATCGGAAATCCTGGCCGAATTCGATTACGCGCGCGTCATGGGTGCGGATGAATTGCGCGCGCGAGTGCAGCTCGTCGACCGTACCGGCCTGCTGGCCTCGCCGGTCAAGCTCGTGCTGCTCGGTGGCCACCAGTGCAATTTCGAATGGTTGCTGTTGCGCCTGTCGCTCGAACTCGGCTCCGGCCTGATCTGCATCTACAAGCCGATGGGCAGCGCGTGGGCCGACCGGTATTTCCTCGCCATCCGCTCGAAGTTCGGCGCGCAAATGCTGTCGTCGAAGTCCATCCGGCAGGAGCTCGGCGCAATCCGCAATGCGCGCGCCCTCGGCCTGGTTGCGGACCAGGTGCCGCGCACCAGTCCCGATCGTCACTGGACGACCTTCCTGCACCAGGACACCGCTTTCTTCAAGGGGCCGGAGCGGATGGCGCGACTGCTGCGCGCACCGATCGTTTACGTTTCGATGCGGCGCCGTGCGCGCGGATTGTATGAAGTCGAACTCGAGCCATTGACGGCGGCGGGTGAGAAGTCCGCGGCAGGCGTGCCCACTGAACGATACGCGTGCGTGCTGGAGCGCGACATCAATGCCGACCCGGCGGGCTGGTGGTGGTCGCACAAGCGGTGGAAGAAGTTGAAGGAAGGCAAGGAAGGACAGGAAGGTCAGGAAGGACAGGAAGGGTAGGAAGGGTAGGAAGATAAAGAAACGGGATCGATACTTCCTGACCTTCCTGACC
>JBAVIQ010000087.1:0-21653 GCA_049687035.1 Steroidobacteraceae bacterium | reverse complement strand
CGTCGGTGAAGGCTGCGGTCGCGCCGGTTGCCGCCAAGCACGTCGTCCCCGCCGTGCCGGCCAAGGCTGTCAAGGGCGCGGTGCCGGTCAAGGCTGTCGCGCCCGCGGCCAAGCCGGCCGATGCCGTGCCGGTCGTCGCCGCCGCCGCGAAAGGGAAACCCGGCCGCAAGGCAGGCAAGGAAAAAGCCGAAAAGATAGAGATCAAGCTGACTGCCAGCACGCCGGAAGATCGCCAGTCGCAGCTCAAGCTGCTGATCGCCCGCGGCAAGGAGCAGAGCTTCCTGACCTACGCCGAAGTCAACGACCACCTGCCGTCCGAGATCGTCGATCCGGAACAGATCGAAGACATCGTGCAGATGATCAACGACATGGGCATCCCGGTGTACGAGAAGGCACCGGACGCAGAAGCGCTGCTGATGCGCGAGACGGTCGTTGCCGACGAAGAGGCGGCTGAGGAAGCCGCCCAGGCGCTCGCCACCACCGTCGACGCTGAGTTCGGCCGCACCACCGACCCGGTCCGCATGTACATGCGCGAAATGGGCACGGTCGAGCTGCTCACGCGTGAAGGCGAGATCGCGATCGCGAAGCGCATCGAGGAAGGCCTCGATTCGGTGCGTCGCGCGCTGTCGCACTACCCGCCGACCTTCGAATACATCCTGCGCGCTTACGAGCCGCTGAAGTCGGGGACGGGCCGCCTGGTCGACATCATCGTCGGCTTCGTCGACCCGAACGCGCCGGACGTGATCGCCGAACCGATCAACCCGAAGCTCGCCGCGAAGGCAGCCCCGGAAGCCGAAGTCGAGGAAGAGGCTGCCGACGGCGAAGGGACGGAAGAAGAGGAAGCACTCGAGACCGGCCCGGATCCGGAAGAAGCCGCGCGCCGCTTTGCCTCGCTCGGCAAGGTCTACGCGCAGGTCATGAAGTCGCTCGAGGAAAGAGGCAGCAAGGATTCGAAGACGATCAAGCTGCGCAAGAAGCTTGCGGAAGAGTTCATGGAGCTCAAGCTCTCGCCCAAGATGTTCGAGCAGCTCATCACGCATCTGCGCGAACACCTGAACGAGATCCGCTCGATCGAGAAGGCGATCATGCAGCGCTGCGTCCGCGACGCTGGCATGCCGCGCTCGGACTTCATCGAAACCTTCCCGCGCAACGAGACCAACCTGGCGTGGCTCGACAAGCACGTGCGGGCGAAGCGCAAGCACTCGGCCTCGCTCGCGAAGTTCCGCGAGGAAATCGAGCGCGAGCAGAACCGGCTCGCCCTGAGCGAGAAGCGCGCCCGCCTGTCGATCGCCGAGATCAAGGAGATCAACCGCGAGATCGCCGTCGGCGAGGCGCAGGCCCGCCGCGCGAAGAAGGAGATGGTCGAGGCCAACCTCCGCCTCGTGATCTCGATCGCGAAGAAGTACACGAACCGTGGCCTGCAGTTCCTGGACCTCATCCAGGAAGGCAACATCGGCCTGATGAAGGCGGTGGACAAGTTCGAGTACCGTCGCGGCTACAAGTTCTCGACGTACGCCACGTGGTGGATCCGCCAGGCGATCACGCGTTCGATCGCCGACCAGGCCCGCACGATCCGCATCCCGGTGCACATGATCGAGACCATCAACAAGCTGAACCGCATTTCGCGGCAGATGCTGCAGGAGATGGGTCGCGAGCCGACGCCGGAAGAGCTGGCAGTGCGCATGGAGATGCCGGAAGACAAGGTCCGCAAGGTCCTCAAGATCGCCAAGGAACCCATCTCGATGGAGACTCCGATCGGCGACGACGAGGATTCGCACCTGGGCGACTTCATCGAGGACACCTCGGTGGAATCCCCGATCGAGTCGGCGACGACGGAATCGCTGCGTGAAACAACGCACTCGGTGCTGGCCGGCCTGACGCCGCGCGAAGCCAAGGTGCTGCGCATGCGCTTCGGCATCGACATGACGACGGACCACACGCTCGAAGAAGTGGGCAAGCAGTTCGACGTCACGCGCGAGCGCATCCGGCAGATCGAGGCCAAGGCGTTGCGCAAGCTCCGTCATCCGAGTCGCAGCGAACAGCTGCGGAGCTTCCTCGAAGACTGAGCCTCCTCGCCACTCCCGCGTTCGCGTGGGCGCGGTCGACAGCAAGGTCAAGTGACGACCTCCTCATGAACCCCCTTCCGCACCCGCGGCAGGGGTTTTCTTTGGCGCCATGTCACGCCCCGACAGAACCGATGTAAAAGATGCTTTACATTCGTGCGATCACGTGTTAAACATGTTTTACACACGGTGAGGGAGTCGTGCGATGTCAGAGCATGAAAAGACTGCTTGGTGGTCACTCGGTTCGACGGTGCTGATCTGGCTGTTCCTGGCCATGCGCTTTACCGACGATGGCCGCGTCGTCGAACTGCCAGCGGGCCTGGCGCTCGAGACTTACATCGAGATGATCGTGCTGTGGATTGTCGCCGCAGTGGCGCCGGCGGTGATGGCCGCGAAGGATCCGGCGGCCCAGGTCAAGGACGAGCGCGACCGCGTGATCGACGCGCTCGGCGACCGCTGGGAAGGCTATTTCGTCGTGATTGCGATCAACGTCCTGGTCGTCCATTTGCTCACCCGTGCCCTGTACTCGGACCGCACTGCGAGCGTGACGATACCGGACCTCAGCTCGACGACGGCGTTGATCTTCGCGTTGCTGACGACGCTGTTCCTTGCCAACGCGCTCAAGCAGGCCGTCATGCTCTGGCAGTACCGCCGGTGACGGTAGGGCGCGGACGCGTATCCAACTCCGTGCGGCGGCTGCGCGAGGCGGCAGCAATGACGCAGGCGGAGCTGGGAGAACGCGTCGGGGCGACCCGGCAGACCATCATTGCGATCGAGGCCGAGAAATACGCGCCATCGCTGGAACTGGCATTCAAGCTGGCTCGCGTGTTTCAGCGGCCAGTCGACGACGTATTCGAGTTCAATGCAGACGGCTGATCAACCCGCCCGCTCTTGCTCCTGGTGGATCAGGCTGTGCTCACGCGTATCGCGCAGGCGGAAGGTCGCTACCATTCCGACGATCATCATTCCCGACACGAGCCAGAAAAACGCGGTCTCGTGCCCGATCTGCTTCAGGTACAGCGCAGCCGTCTCCGCGTTGCCACCGAAGATCGCCTGGGCGATTGCATAGGGCACCGCAACGCCCAGCGCGCGCACGTGCACCGGGTAGAGTTCGGCCTTGAAGATCGCGCTCAACCCGCAATACCCGGAGAGCAACACGAGCGGTATGAGCCCGAGGAAGTAGGCCGCCACGGGATTCGTCGATGTCGAGATCGCGCTTAGGATCGGCACGCTGACGAGCGCAAGTCCTGCATATGACGCAAGCAGCGTGCGTCGATGCCCGACCCGGTCAGCGAGCCAGCCGGCGAGCGGCGGCAGGAACATGAATGTCGTGAGCAGCAGCGTCATCACCTGCGACGCCACGGGCTTGGAGAAGCCGGCGCTGTTGATCAGCAACTTCTGCATGTACGCCGTGTAAGTGTAGAAGCCGAGTCCGCCGGCGGCTGTCAACGCCATGACCGTCACGGTCTCCTTCGGATACCGGGCAAACAGGGCCCACGCCTGGCCTCGCTCCTGGTCCGGCGTGGACGCGTGCGTGAACGAACGGGTCTCGTGGATGCCCCGGCGAATCCACCACACGACGATCGCGAGGACCGCGCCGACTGCGAACGGAATGCGCCAGCCCCAGTCATACAGCTGCTGCTCCGTGAGCACACGCTGCAGCAGGACCTGCAACAGCAACGCGGCCAGCTGTCCGCCCGTGAGCGTGACGTAGAGAAACCCTGACCAGAAGCCGCGCTGGGTGCGTTCCGCCATCTCACTGATGTACGTCGCGGACGCACCATACTCACCGCCCACCGACAGGCCCTGCAGCAGGCGCGCGACGAGCAACAACGCCGGTGACAGTACGCCGAGCCCGGTCGGGATCAACGCGATCATCAACGAGCCCCCGCACATCATCGCCACGGACAGGGTGAGCGCCGTACGGCGGCCAGCACGGTCTGCATACATGCCGAACAGCAGTGCTCCTGCAGGTCTCGCGATGAAGCCGACGGCAAAGATAGCCGCTGCGCCGAGCAACTGCGCCGTCTGGTCGCCGGCCGGGAAGAATGCGCGCGAGAAATAAATGGCGAAGGCCGAATACGCGAACCAGTCGAACCACTCGACGAAGTTGCCGGCCGAGCCGCCAAGGATGTTCTTGAGGCGCCGCGCCGGAGTCATCGTCGCCACCGCGCCCGGAGGCACAACGCGCCCGGTCACGGCGTCGAGAACAGGTTGAGGTTACGGGTCACGCGGGCTGGGCTGCCTCTTTCCTAGCGTCCGATCGTACCGGCTCCGACCGTGCGTTCAATGTCGGCATCGGCGGTCGCGAGGTCCGTGGCGCAGAAACCGAGGTCGCGCAGCAGACCGTCGTCGAGTCGATAGACCCAGGCGTGCACGGTGAGCGACCGCCCCTTCTCCCAGGCCTGCTGCACGATCGTCGTGCGGCACACGCGGTTGGCCTGGAACAGCACGTTCAGTTCGCACAGCCGGTCGGCGCGTTCGAGGTCCGTCGGCAATTCCGCCAGCTGCGAGGCGTACGCACGGGCGATGTCGCGGATCGGCAGCAGCCAGTTGTCGACGAGACCCAACGGCCGCTGCTCGTAGGCGGCCGTGACGCCGCCGCAGCCGTAGTGTCCGCAGACGATGACGTGCTCGATGCCAAGTACGTCGATCGCGTACTGCAGCACCGAGAGGCAGCTGAAGTCGTTGTGGAACACCAGGTTCGCGACGTTGCGGTGCACGAACAGTTCGCCCGGCGCGAGACCGACGATCTCGTTGGCGGGCACGCGACTGTCGGAGCAGCCTATCCAGAGATACCGCGGCGACTGCTGCGCAGAAAGCTCACCGAAGAAGCCCGGATGGCGCTGCTCCGTGGCGGTGGCCCAGCGGCGATTGCTGGCAAAGAGTTCCGGCAGCTTGCTCAAAGGCGCAGGCCCTCGGGGAACGATGCGGCGAGTCTAGCAAGCGAGCGGCTGGCGCCGTGCGGCAATCGACCTGCCCGCCGGCGAAAACCTGTGCGGCGGACCGCGTGCTCGTTGACCTGCGCACGCGTCACGGTTACGTTGCGCACCGACTGATCCGACTGACTGAACTTTCAATCAACCGCAAAGGACCTGGGAGCAGACATGGCAGCAAAGAAGAAGGCCGCGAAGAAGAAGACGATCCGTCGCACGACGCTGCGCAGCTCGAAGGGCACGAAGCTCTACGCAGTGCGCGCGGCCGATGGCACGTTCAAGGATATCCAGACCTACAAGCGCGCGCACTCGGCGGACATCCGCAAGTCCTCGAAGGCAGAGGCAACGAAGAAGGCAGCCAAGAAGAAGGCGCCGGCCAGGAAAAAGGCCGCCGCAAAGAAGAAGTGATCCCAAGGGGCACCCGGCAACAGGTGCCCCTTTTTCCATCGGCCGGATTCCAGCGGTTACTGACTGCGCCGCGGCGTCTGGTAACCTGCACAACGTGCTGCTACTCCGCAACGCCGACGTCTTTTCACCGCGTCCACTGGGCCTGCAGTCGCTCCTGATCGGCGGCGGCACCGTGCTCTGGATGGGTCCAGGCAAGGACCTCCCTGCGCTGCCTGCCGCGCTCGCCGCAGGCGCCAGCGAAATCGATCTCGCGGGATTGCGACTGATCCCCGGACTCATCGACGGCCACGTGCACGTCACGGGCGGTGGCGGCGAAGCCGGCTTCAAGACGCGTGTACCCGCGGTGCCGTTGACGCGCTACACGCTCGCCGGTGTCACGACCGTGGTCGGGCTCCTGGGCACGGACGACGTGACGCGCGGACCGCGCGACCTGCTCGCACAGACCTACGCCCTGCGCGAAGAGGGCATGAATGCATTCGGCTACGCCGGGGGCTATCACGTGCCGCTCGCGACCCTCACGGGCAGCGTGCGTGGAGACCTGGTGCTGCTCGAGCCGCTGCTCGGCATCGGCGAACTCGCGATCAGCGATCACCGCTCGAGCCAGCCGACATTCGACGAAATTCTGCGTCTCGCCGCCGATGCCCACGTGTCGGGCCTGATGACTGGCAAAGCCGGTGTGCTGCACCTGCACCTGGGCGACGGTCCCCGTGGCCTGGAGTTCGTGCGTCGTGCGCTCAGCGAGAGCGAAATCCCGGCACGCGTGTTCAACCCGACCCACGTCAACCGCCGCAAGGCCCTGTTCGACGAGGCTGTCGCACTGGCCAAAGAAGGGTGTTCCATCGACCTGACCGCCTTCCCGGTCGAGGACGGCGAAGACGCGTGGAGCGCCGCGGACGGCCTGCAGCGCTTCCTGGCGAGCGGCGCCCCGGCGGACCGGGTCACGATCAGTTCCGACGCCGGCGGCTGCCTGCCCTGCTTCGATGCGGAAGGCCGCGTCAGCAGCATGGACGTGGGCCACTCCGGTGCCCTGCTCGAAACGCTGCGGGTACTGGTGGACGGTGGGATGCCGCTCGAGACCGTCCTGCCCGCTTTCACCGTCAATCCGGCCCGCCTGCTGCGCCTCGCCGGGAAGGGTCGGGTCGAGTCGGGCGCCGACGCCGATTTCGTTGCATTGGACGCGACAGGCGGCGCACATACCGTCATTATTCGCGGGGAAATCCACGTCCGGGACGGCCAGGCCGTCCGGCGGGGAACGTTCGAGAATCGCTAGGAGCAGCACGTTGCCGAGCATCGTCCCCGAAGGCGGAACCCGCGGCTGGATCGTCCCGATCGGCGGCGCCGAGAACAAAGAGAACGACCGCCACATCCTCGAGCGGTTCGTGAACGTGTCGGGCGGACGTGACGCCGACATCGTCGTGATCCCGACCGCAAGCCGGCTGACAGAGACCGGGCCACGCTACGAGAAACTTTTTCGCGACCTCGGCGCAGCCTGCGTCACGTCGATGGACTTCGATACGCGCCGCGATTGCCACGAGCCTGGCCGCCTGCAGCGGCTCGAGGAGGCGACCGGCGTCTTCTTCACGGGTGGCAACCAGCTGCGCATCTCGACGCTGCTCGGCGGCACGCCTGTCGCGAAGCTTATCCGCCTGCGCAACGCCAATGGCGTGACCGTGGGCGGCACCAGTGCAGGTGCAAGCATCCTGAGCGAGCACATGATTGCTTTCGGCGACGAAGGCTCCTCGGTGATCTCCGGCAGCGTGCGGCTCGCCCCGGGCCTCGGCCTCACCAACCGCTTTATCATCGACCAGCATTTCCGTCAGCGCGACCGGCTTGGCCGTTTGCTCACGGCATTGGCTTACAACCCGTTCGCGGTCGGCATCGGGCTCGACGAAGACACGGCGGCTTTCATCGGCCCGGACGAAACCGTCGAGGTCGAAGGCAGCGGCGGCGTCACGATCGTAGACGCGAGCGACGTCTCGTTCTCGTCAATGGATGCGGTGAATGAAGGACAGCCGGTGTGCCTGCTGGGCCTCAGGCTGCACATCCTCGTCGCCGGCGCGACCTTCAACCTGCACACGCGGCTGGCGCAGGCTGGATCGCTCATCGTTCCGAAAGAATAGGGTTTCATCGACAGGGAGGAAGCCGGGAATGCGCATCCTGGACCGGTCCGTTTACGTCGGGCCTTCGCTTTACGCACATTTTCCCGTCATCCGGCTCGAACTCGACCTGGGCGAACTCGAGCACTGGCCCACGGTCCGGCTCGGCAACACCTTCGTCGATGGGCTTGCCGCCGCCCTGCCCGGCCTCGCCGAACACGGCTGCTCTTATCGCGAGCCGGGCGGCTTCTTCCGCCGCATGCGCGAAGACGAAGGCACCTGGCTCGGCCACGTGCTCGAACACGTCGCGATCGAACTGCAGAACATCGCGGGTGAGAACGTCACTTTCGGCAAGACGCGCAGCGCCGGCGCGCCGGGCGTCTACACGGTCGTCTACGAATACGCGCAGCGCGACGAAGGCATCGCTGCCGGTGAACTCGCGCTCCGGCTGCTGTGCTCGCTGCTGCCAGACGCGATCCGCCCCGCAGACAGCGTGCCCGAAGGCTGGAACTGGCCCGAGGCGCGCGACGAATTCATTCGCTTCGCGCAACGGCGTGCGCTCGGCCCTTCGACGGCGTCGCTCGTACGCGCGGCCGAAGCACGCGGCATCCCCTGGCTGCGCCTGAATGACCAGTCCCTCGTGCAGTTGGGCCACGGCCGGTACCAGCAGCGCATCCAGGCGACCGTCACCGGCCGCACATCGCACATCGCGGTCGAACTCGCGAGCGACAAGGAAGAGACCAACAAGATCCTCGCGACACTGGGCCTGCCCGTGCCGCAGCAGGAACTGGTGCAGACCGAGGGCCAGGCGGTCCGTGCCGCGCGTCGCATCGGCTACCCGGTGGTCACCAAGCCGTACAACGGCAATCACGGTCGCGGCATTTCGATCAAGCTCACGACGGAAGACGAAGTCGTGCAGGGATTCCGCGTCGCAAAGGAACATTCCCGGTCGGTGATCGTCGAGACGTATCTCGAAGGCGACGACCACCGCCTGCTGGTTGTGAACGGCGAACTCGTCGCGGCCACGCGCCGCACGCCGGGTCACGTCGTCGGCGACGGCGTGAAGAACATCGTCGAACTGATCGAGGTCGTGAACCAGGATCCGCGCCGCGGCGTCGGCCACGAGAAGGTGCTGACGCGCCTCGAACTCGATGCGCAGGCGCTCAAGATGCTGCAGAAGGTCGACATGACGCCGGAGTCGATTCCGGTGCCGGGGCAGATCGTCTACCTGCGCTCCACCGCGAACCTGTCGACGGGCGGGACCGCGACGGACGTCACCGACGTCATCCATCCGGACAATCGCGAAATGGCGGTGCGCGCCGTACAGGCCGTGGGCCTCGACGTCGGCGGCGTCGACTTTCTTTCGACGGACATCACCGAGAGCTATCGCAAGATCGGTGGCGGCATCTGCGAAGTGAACGCGGCTCCTGGGTTCCGCATGCACGTGGCGCCGAGCGAAGGCACGCCGCGTGACGCCGCGGGCCCCGTCATCGACATGCTGTTCCCCACGGGCTCGCCGACGCGGGTGCCGATCGCAGCGCTGACCGGCACCAACGGCAAGACGACCACGGCGCGCATGCTCTCGCACATCGCCAAGATGGCGGGCTACACACCGGGACTCACCACGACCGACGGCGTCTACATCGACGGCCAGCGCACGGTGCAGGGCGACATGACCGGCCCGGTGTCCGCACGCATGGTGCTCGCCGATCCGCAGATCGACATGGCGATACTCGAAACCGCGCGTGGCGGCCTGCTGCGCGCCGGCATGGGAGTGCCGGACGTGAACGTCGGTGCCGTGCTCAACGTGCAGTCGGATCATCTTGGCCTCAAGGGCATCGATACCCTCGATCAGCTCGCCGAAGTGAAGCGTGTCGTGATCGAAGTGGCGAAGGATTGTGCGGTGCTGAACGCCGACGATCCGCTCGTGCTCAAGATGTCGGGTTACACCGAAGCCAAGAGCATCTGCTACGTCACGATGAATCCGCAGCACGGTCTGGTGCGCGAGCACATCCGTGCAGGCGGTCGAGCCTGCGCGCTCGAGGCCGGCGTCAACGGCCAGATGATCACGCTGTACGACCGCAGCAGCCACATTCCGCTGGTGTGGACCCACCTGATTCCGGCGACGCTCGAAGGCCGCGCGCTGCACAACGTGCAGAACGCGATGTTCGCGGCGGCAATGGCGTATTCGCTCGGCATCAAGCTCGACGCGATCCGTCACGGTCTGCGCACGTTCGACTCGACGTTCTTCCAGGCGCCGGGCCGCATGAACGTGTTCAACGAGCACCCGTTCAAGGTGTTGTTCGACTATGGTCACAACGCGCACGCAGTCGCCGCGATGGCAGACCTCGCACAACGGCTCGACGTCACCGGGCGTCGCATCGTCGTGCTCGCGGGTCCCGGGGACCGTCGCGACGAAGATCTGCGTGCGATCGCGGACGCGGTGGCTGGCCGCTTCGATCACTACATCTGCCGGCGCGACGACAGCCTGCGCGATCGCGCTCCGGACGAAGTGCCGAAGCTGCAGGCCGCACACCTGCAGTCGTGTGGCGTCCCGGCGTCGGCGATCTCGATCATTCCCGACGAGCAGGAGGCCATCGACGCCGCGCTCAACATGGGACAGCCGGGCGACCTGCTGCTGATCTTCGCCGATGCACTCATCCGCTCGTGGAAGCAGATCACCAAGTACAAATCCGCCACCTCCCCCGCGTCAGTGGGAGAGGTCGCACGAAGTGAGGGTGAGGGTGGTGGCGCGGGTGAGGGCTATTCCGGCATCGGCGGCTTCATGGCGAGCGGCGCCTCTCCTCTCATCACCTCTCACGCTGCAGCGGGCGAGGGTCAGACACCCTCGCCCCGTCCCGCACCCGGCAAGCCGGGACAGGGGGCCAACAGACCCTCACCCCGACCCTCTCCGCCTGAAGCGAGAGAAGAGGTGGGAGCGCACGCAGCCGGCGAGCTCACCGAGCAGCTCATGCCTGGCGTCATCCGTGACGAACGTGGCGTGTGGATCGCTCCGGAGACGGAAGACTGAACGCCGGGCACACCCTGCCCCTCGACGACTCGCGTCGCCTGATGGGCGGAAACCTGTTCTTCGCCGGCACTGGCGCGGTGCTGGAAACGGTCGGCGTCGCAATCGACGACGCGCTGTTGTCCGGCTGGCAGGCGCGCGTCGAGCGTGCGCGTCGACACCTGGGCTGGGACAGAACCACCCCGGACTCGCCGCTCGCCCCGGCCGTCGTTGCACGTCGGCACGCCACGGGGGTGTCGCTTGCGCTGCAAGCACCTGTCGACCAGCTCTTCACCGCAACCGAACTCAACGAGTGGGCTCTGTGCGCAACGTTGTTCGAGCGTGATCCGGTCCGCTGGGCCAACGTCACCGTCGATCTGCTCGCGGATTACCTCGAGGACGCCAAAGATCCGGCCGACGTGATTCCGCCGGTGCTGGAAGAGCACGCCGCACTGGCCAGGCTCGCAGTGCGCGCAGCGAGTGAACGGCGTCCCGACGTCGTCACGCTGATCGAGGCTGCGAGTGCGCGTCGCGTCGGTCACCTGCTCGATGAAGCGACACTGACGCTCGGCGCAGGCAAGGGCGGCCGGAGCTGGGCCCTCGATGCATTGCCTGCCATCGATAACGTGCCGTGGGCTTCGCTGCACGCCATCCCGATCGCGGCCATCACCGGCTCGAACGGGAAGACCACCACGGTGCGACTTGTCGCTGCCTGCGCCCGGGCCCATGGCTGGCGTGATGGCTTCAATTGCACGGACGGCGTCTTCATCGACCGCAAGCCGGTGGCGTCCGGCGATTACTCGGGTCCGGCAGGAACTCGTCTCGTGCTTCGCGACACGAGCGTGGAAGCAGCCGTCCTCGAAACGGCCCGGGGTGGCATCCTGCGCCGCGGTCTCGCAGCAGATCGCGCGGATGTGGCCATCGTCACCAACATCAGTCCCGATCACTTCGGCGAATACGGCATCGACGACCTCGACGGCCTCGCGGACGTGAAGCTCAGCATCACCCACCTGCTCGACCGCGAAGGGCTGCTGGTGCTGAACGCCGACGACGCCCTGCTCTGCGCCAAGAGCAGCGTGCTCCAGCAACGGCTGGGTTGGCAACCGGCACTCGGCTGGTTTGCGCGCAATTACGATCATCCGGCACTCGTGCAGCATCGTGCCCTGCAGGGCGTCACGTGCGGTGTGCGCGCGGGACACCTGTGGCTGTCGTCAGGCAGCCTCGAACACGACCTGGGCGCCATCAACGACATGCCGCTGACGGTCGATGGAACCGCGACCTACAACGCCGAGAATCTCGCGGGTGCGGCGCTCGTCGCCACCAGGCTCGGGATTCCGCCAAACACCATCGCGCAGGTGTTTGCAGCGTTCGGTCGCGACCTCGCCGACAACAACGGGCGCCTCATGCGCTTCGACATCAGCGGCGTGAAGATCATCCTCGATTACGCCCACAATCCAGACGGTCTGCGCGGTGTGATGCACGTGGCGCAGCAGCTGCGCGCAACGGACGGGCGCATCGGCATGCTGCTCGGCCATGCGGGCAACCGGCTCAACGCCGACATCGAGGAACTCGCCCTCGTTGCGACTGAATTCGGTCCTGACCTGATCGTGGTGAAGGAAGACGAAGGCCACCTGCGCGGGCGGCAGCCCGGCGAGGTGCCTGCGATCATCCAGAACGCGCTGCTGAAAACCGGCATGCCGCTCGCCGCTGTGCCGATCTGCCCGTCCGAAGTCGATGCGGCGCTGATGGCGCTCGACTGGGCGCGCCCCGGCGACGCGCTGGTGCTGCTCATTCACTCGGGCAGCGCGCGCACGCGAATGCTCGAGATCCTCAAGACGCGTCGCGGCACTTAGCCGCAGCGCGACCCGCTGCTCGCGATCTCAGGGCGCGGGATGGCTTGCCTTCCAGTCCATGGCGCGCCGCACGCGCCGCTCGACCGAAGGGTGCGTGTAGAACAGCACCTCTTCCAGCTTCCCCGGCCGCGGGTTGCGGTACTCCGCCGTCTTCACCAGCGCGGTCGCCAGTGCGTCCGGCAGGTTCACCGTCTCAAGCGAATACTGATCGGCCTCGTTTTCGCCCTTGCGGGTCTGGCCGTTGACGATCGGCTGCACCAGCAGCAAGAACAGCGAGACCATGAAGAACAGCACGGGCAGCCCCGTGGGGTCACTGATCGACGCGGTGCTGCCGAAGGCACGCGCAACCCGCGGGAACAGGCGGTCCGCGAGTAAAAAGAACACGATTGCGAGCACGGACAGCAGGATCACGGTCCGCCAGACGTGGCCCAGCACGTAATGACCCATCTCGTGGCCGGTCACTGCCTTCACTTCGTCGAGCGATGCGCCCTTGAACGCAATGTCGGAAATCGCGATGCGTGCAGAACCTGCGATACCCGAGACGTTGGCCGTGAAATTGTTCGACTGGCGTGAACCGTCGTAGACGAAGATTCGTTCTTCTGGCACGCCGGCCTGCTGCGCCATCACGACCAGCGCAGCGCGCACTTCACCCGCAGGCACGGGTTTGTAATCGTTGAACAGCGGCTCGATGAACACAGGACCCGCGAGCAGGAACAGCGACAGCGCAAGCGCTGTCAGGCCACCCGACCAGACCCACCAGAACTTCCCGGCCCGGCGGATCAGCGCGTAAACGCCGACGAAGAACAGCGCGACGAAGACGGCCGCGATCAGCAGCGAAAGCACGCCCTGGCCCAGGTAATCGAGGAGCGGCTGGCTGGTGCGGCCGTAAGCGCGTTCGCGCCACCAGTCGGTGTAGATCGTCCAGGGCAGCGAGATCAGGCCCGACACGACGATATACACGGCGGCGACGACCCAGGCCTTCAGGTTGAGGCCGCGCCTGGCCAGCTTCGCATTGACGCGGTCGAGCAGGCCGGTGCGCACCACGAGCCACGTGATGATGGCCGTCACGAGCAGGTTCCAGAACAGCAGCCAGTGACCGCCGGTGGTGTATGCGGCCGCTTTGGTCAAGGCGTCCGCGCCGAGTGAGTCGATGTAGGCGGCTGTCGCTGCTTGTGGATCGAAAGGCATGGAAACCCCGCATTGGGTGAGGAATGGTGAGCCCGCTGTCCGCCGAGAAGTCGGGCTAAGTCATTTATCTGCTTAACCGAATCTGAGTCAACTATTCAGGCATGCCCCCAGATCTGCTCCCAATCTGGTCGCGCTGCCCCGTCGCGCCCGCCCCGCCGACTCGTGCCGCCCGGTGTCGGGGAGCCTTGCCTAGCGCGGCCGGACGCGAGATAGTCGGAACGGGGACCAATCTTGCGCGGTCGAGCCGCCGGCCCGCGAATTGCAGCGGCACCGATGCGCCCGACGCGAGTCGGGCAGAACAACAGCGGCCGATCGACCCAATCACGTCGAATGCTGCGAAGGGGGGATGTATGGATCCGAAACACCAGTCCGCGGACGATTCCAAGGTCATTGCCGAAGACATCAGGAACCTGCACTCGATGGGCTACGCGCAGGAACTGGCGCGGCGCATGCACGGCTTCTCGAACTTTGCGATTTCATTCTCGATCATCTGCATCCTGTCCGGCGGCATCAATTCGCTCGGGCAGGGCATCAGCGGCGTCGGCGGCGCGGCGATCGGCATCGGCTGGCCGCTGGGCTGCCTCGTCTCGATGGTGTTCGCGCTCGGCATGGCGCAGATCGCGTCCGCCTATCCGACGGCCGGCGGCCTCTACCACTGGGGCTCGATCCTCGGCGGCGTAGGCTGGGGCTGGCTCACGGCCTGGTTCAACCTGCTCGGCCTGATCACGGTGCTCGGCGCGATCAACGTCGGCACATACACGTTCTTCCAGGGCGCATTCGGGCCGGCCCTGGGCCTGAACGGCAGCTACGACGAGCAGGTGATCTTCATGGTGCTGATCACCGGCACGCAGGCGATGTTCAACCATTTCGGCATCGGCATCACGACCCGCCTCACCGACATCAGCGGCTACCTGATCCTCGGGGTCACGCTCGTGCTGACGCTGGCGCTGCTCTGGTTCGCACCCCACATCGACGTGTCGCGCCTATGGACGTTCCATAACTACAGCGGCGACCTCGGCGGGGCCGTGTGGCCGCTGTCGAACAGCATGATGTTCGTCTTCCTGCTCGGACTGCTGCTGCCGATCTACACGATCACCGGCTTCGACGCGTCGGCACACACGTCCGAGGAGACCGTGGACGCGTCGCGCGCCGCGCCGCGCGGCATGGTGCGCTCGGTGCTGATCTCGATGCTCGCCGGATGGGTCCTGCTGAGCGCGTTCGTGCTCGCCATCCCGGACATGGACAAGGCGGCCGCCTCGGGCTGGGGAGTATTCTTCGACACGACCAACAAGATTTTCCCGGCAGGCCTGGTGACGGCGATCAATCTCGGTATCCTGATTTCGCAGTACCTGTGCGGGCTGGCGACGGTCACGTCGTGCTCGCGCATGATTTTCGCGTTCGCACGCGACCAGGGCCTGCCGTTCTCAGAGCGCCTGCGCCGCGTGCATCACAAGTACCGCGTGCCGGAGGCCGCGATCTGGACGGCGGCAGTGCTGGCGATCCTGTTCACCGCCTATACGCCCGTCTACAGCACCGTCGTGTCCGTGACGGTGATCTTCCTGTTCATCTCCTACGGCATCCCGGTCGTGCTCGGCTACTTCGCCTGGGGCAAGCGCTGGACGAAGATGGGCCCCTGGAACATGGGGGAAGGCAAGTACAAGCTTGTCGCGCTGCTGTGCCTGCTGTCGATGTGCCTGATCCTGTTCCTCGGCATCCAGCCGCCCAACGACAAGGCGCTGTGGATCACGATTGCATTCCTGGTGGTGACCGCGCTGGTCTGGTTCGGTACCGAGAAGCGCCGCTTCAAGGGCCCGCCGCAGGGCGTGATGATCCAGGGCCTGCAGGAGCAGATCAAAGCGGCCGAGCAGGCCATCGGCGAAACCACGCGCTGAGGCTGGCAGAAAAGCATGAAGCCGGAACAGGTCAAGACGGCCGCGCAGGCGCGGGCCATCGTCGCCGAACGCGGGCTGCAGCACGTCAAGGTCGGCGTGTTCGACAACGACGGAATCCTGCGTGGCAAGTACATGGGCCGCGAGAAGTTCTTCGGGGCGCTCGACAAGGGATTCTCCTTCTGCGACGTCGTGCTGGGCTGGGACTCGAACGACCAGCTCTACGACAACGTGACCTACACCGGTTGGCACACGGCGTACCCGGACGCGCCCGTCCGGCTGCTGCCGTCGACTTGCCGCAACGTGCCGCTCGAGGGCGACATGCTGTTCTTCCTCGGCGAGTTCGCCGAGGGGGCGGAGGCCGTCTGCCCGCGCGGCGTGCTCCGCAGGGTGCTCGGCCGTGCCGCCGACATGGGCTACAAGGTGAACGCGGCGGCCGAATTCGAGTTCTTCATGTTCGAGGAAACGCCGGATTCCGTCCGCACGAAGGGCTACCGCGACCTGAAGACGATGACGCCGGGATACTTCGGGTATTCGGTGTTGCGCAGCTCGGTGCACGCCGAGTTCTATCGCCAGCTGCTGGACCTCTGCGGCGCGATGCGCTTTCCCCTCGAAGGGCTGCACACCGAGACCGGTCCCGGGGTGCTCGAGGCGGCCATCGACTACACGGAAGCGCTCGAGGCGGCCGATCGTGCAGCGCTGTTCAAGACCTTTGCCAAGGTACTCGCGCAGCGTAACGGCATGATGGCCACTTTCATGGCAAAGTGGTCGAAGGACTGGCCCGGACAGAGCGGCCACCTCCACGTCTCCCTGTGCAAGACCCGCAGCGGAACGTCCGTCTTCCACGACTCGAAGAAGCCGCACGGCATGTCGAACGAAATGCGCTGGTTCGTCGGCGGCCAGCAGGCGCTGATGCCGGAGCTGCTGGCGATGGTGGCCTGCACCGTGAACAGCTATTCGCGGTTGATTCCCGGTTTCTGGGCGCCGACGGCGGCCAGCTGGGGAGTAGAGAATCGCACGACGGCCTTGCGCGTCATCCCGGGCGGCCCGAAGAGCCAGCGCGTCGAGTACCGCATTGCGGCGGCGGACATCAACCCTTACCTGGCGCTGGCCGCCGCCATCGGCTCTGGGCTCTGGGGCATCGAGCACAAGATCGAGCCCGACCCCGCCGTCGAGGGCAATGCCTACAGCAAGTCATTCCCGGCCAGGCGCCAACTGCCCCGCACGCTGTCCGAAGCGGCCGAGTGGCTGAAGAAGTCCAAGGCGGCCCACTCCCTGTTCGGGCAGCCATTCATCGAGCACTACGCGGCGAGCCGCGACTGGGAAGAGCGCGAGTTCCGCCGGGCAATCACGGACTGGGAACTGTCGCGGTATTTCGAGATCATCTGACCACCATGAGCACCTCGACGCAGAAGACCATCAGCCCGGTGGACGGGAGCGTGTTGGTTGAACGACCGTATGCTTCCGGCGCCGGAATCGACCGCATGCTGGCGACCGCGCGGGCGGCACAACGTCGCTGGCGCGATGTGCCCGTCGTCGAGCGTGCCACGATCCTTGGCCGGTTCTGCGACGCGTTCGAGGCGAATCGCGACGAGATTGCGACCGAACTCACGCGCCAGATGGGTCGCCCGCTGCGCTATGCCCCCAACGAAGTGCGTGGAACGCTCGAACGGGCGCGTTACATGATTGCCATTGCGGCCGAGACGCTCGCCGACATCGACGCGGGGCCCAAGCCGGACTTCGTGCGCTTCGTCCGGCGCGAACCGCTCGGCGTCGTGTTCACGGTCGCGGCCTGGAATTACCCGTACCTGATCGCGGTCAACAGCGTGGTGCCCGCATTGATGGCCGGCAACGCCGTCGTCCTGAAGCACTCGGCGCAGACACCGTTGTGCGCAGAGCGCTTCGCCGAGGCACTGCGGGCGGCCGGTTTGCCGGAAGGGCTGTTCCACGTGCTGCATGCCGATCACGCAACCACGGCAACGGTGATGCAGGATCCGCGCGTCGATTTCGTGGCCTTCACCGGCTCGGTGACGGGCGGTCACGCGGTGCAGCGCGCCGTCTCCGGCCGATTCATCGGCACCGGCCTCGAACTCGGAGGCTGCGATCCCGTCTACGTCCGTCACGACGCGAACCTCGAGCACGCGATCGAGAACATCGTGGACGGCGCGTACTTCAACTCCGGCCAGTCCTGCTGCGGCCTGCAGCGCATCTACGTCCACTCGAGTCTCTACGACAGGTTCGTCGAGGGCTTCGTGGACCTGACGCGCAAGTACGTGCTCGGCAATCCGCTCGACCCGCAGTCGACGCTCGGCCCCGTCGTGCGCACCGCTGCCGCGGACGCGATCCGCTCGCAGATCGATGCCTCGGTGCGGGCGGGCGCCCGTGCCATGATCGACGAAGCGGGCTTCGCGGCCAGTCGCCCGGGCACGCCGTACCTGGCACCGGAAGTGCTGCTGGACGTCGACCACCGCATGCCGGTCATGCGCGAGGAAATCTTCGGTCCCGTCGCGGGCATCATGCAGGTGCGGTCCGACGACGAAGCCGTACAGCTGATGAACGACACGGTCTTCGGGCTCACGGCAGCGATCTGGACCGACGACGCCGATGCGGCGCTCGACCTCGGCAATCGAGTCGACACTGGCACCTGGTTCCAGAACCGGTGCGATTACCTCGACCCGGCGCTGGCCTGGGTCGGCGTCAAGGACTCCGGTCGCGGCTGCACGCTGTCGCGAGTCGGCTACGAGCACCTGACGCGGCCGAAGTCGTTCCACCTGCGGGTGAAGATATGAACGCCGTGCTGAAGGGCAACTGGAATTACCCGACCCGCATCTGGGCCGGTCCGGGTCGCCTGGCAGAACTGCCGGCGGCCTGTGCAGAACTTGGCATCAAGCGCCCGTTGATCGTCACCGACGCAGGCCTCAAGGCGTCGCCGATGATTCGTCGCGCGCTGGAAGTGCTGGCCGGTGCTCCGGTGTTCGGGGACGTGAAGGGAAACCCCGTTGCGGCCAATGTCGAGGCCGGCCTCGGCGTCTATCGCGCCGGCAGGCACGACGGAGTGGTGGCCTTGGGCGGCGGGTCCGCGCTGGATGCCGGCAAGGTGATCGCCTTTATGGCGGGCCAGACCCGACCGATGTGGGACTTCGAGGACATCGGTGACTGGTGGACGCGCGCCGATCCGGCGGGCATCGCGCCGGTCGTCGCGATCCCGACCACGGCGGGCACGGGCTCGGAGGTCGGCCGGGCGGGCGTCATCCTCAACGAGGAGACGCACCAGAAGAAGATCATCTTTCATCCGAAGATGATGCCCGGCGTCGTGATCTCCGATCCCGAACTGACGCTCGGGCTGCCTCCGGGCGTCACGGCCGCCACCGGCATCGACGCCTTCGTGCATTGCTTCGAGGCCTTCTGCGCACCGGGATTCCACCCGCTCGCGGACGGCATGGCGCTCGAGGGCATGCGCCTCGTGCAGCAATACCTGCCGCGCGCATATGACGACGGCAACGACATCGAGGCCCGCTCGCGAATGCTGGCGGCGGCCAGCATGGGTGCGGCGGCATTCCAGAAGGGCCTCGGAGGCGTGCACGCGATCGCGCACCCCGTCGGCTCGTTCTTCGACACGCACCATGGCCTCACCAACGCGGTGATCCTGCCCTACGTCATGGTGCACAACCGCGCCGCCATCGCGGAGCGCCTGCTGATCGTCGGGCGGCTCCTGGACCTCGGCAAGCCCGGATTCGATGGCGTCCTCGATTGGGTGCTCGCCTTCCGCAAGCGCCTGGGCATTCCTCACACTCTCGCGGAAATCGGCGTCGACCTCCGCAACCCCGAGGTCATCGGGCGTGAGGCGGCGGTCGATCCTTCCGCGGGCGGCAACCCTATCCCCATCGATGCCGCGACGTTCGAGCGCATTTTCCGCGCGGCGGTCTCGGGCGACCTTTCCCTGCGAGGCTGAGCCACGTTGGGCGCGCCGCGAGTCCTCGTTGTCGACGGAAATCTGGCGGCCACCCGCGCACAGCAGATCGCCGCCGGGGGCCACGACTCGGGCGAAGGCTATGTCGCAACGCTCGTGAGCCTGCTGCCGGAGTTGCAGTGCGACATCGTGCGCCCGGCCGATCAACCGGTGCACTTGCCCGCGGGCGTCGGGCTCGAAGACTACGACGGCGTGGCGATTACGGGGTCGGCCTTGAACGTCTACGACGGCGGCTCGCATATCGAGCGGCAGATCGAACTCGCGCGCGCGGTTTTCGAGGCCGGCACTCCGTTCTTCGGCAGCTGCTGGGGATTGCAGGTCGCCGTCGTCGCCGCTGGAGGCGAGGTCCGCAAGAACCCCTTGGGCCGGGAGTTCGGGTTCGGCCGTCGCATCGTGCTCAACGATGCCGGTCGCGCGCATGCCATGTTCGCGGGCAAGCCGCGCGTGTTCGAGGCGGTCACCGTCCATCGCGACGACATCGGGCGGCTGCCGCCACGCAGCATCGAGCTGGCCACGAATGAAATGGGGCTGCAAGCGGCGGAAATCCCGTTCGGCCGCGGCGTGTTCTGGGGCGTGCAGTACCATCCGGAGTACGGTTACGCCGAGATCGCCGCCACGGCCCTGCGCTACGGACCGACGCTGCTGGCGGACGGCCTGTTCGCGGACGAGGACGACCTGGCAGCCTGGATTGCCGACATGCGGGCACTCGAGCGGCATCCCGGATCGACTCGCATCTTCTGGCGCCACGGCCTGGGGCCTTCCCTGCGCGAGCCGCGAGTGAAGCTGGCGGAGATCGACAACTGGCTGCAGCGCTGCGTGCTGCCGCACCGCGCGCGTCGCCGCTAAGCCTGATGGGTCTTCTTCGTTCTCAGGTCCGCTCAGGATGCTGTCGGACCAGACTGGATTCCCCGTCGAAAAGTGAATGTGGTGGGCCCGCTGGGATTCGAACCCAGGACCAAGGGATTCACGTGGCCCCGAAGTTTCCTTCGGGCGTGGACTATCTCTTCACCCTCGGCCTCATACCGGTCGGGTGCGGGAAGCTGAACCTGTTATCAAGGGCACTGCAGCCCTCAGGTAGTCTCTGCACCTTCCGACGGTGTACCGCCGGCTTGGCTCAGGGTTGCCATCGGCGCCTTCGCCATTAGGTTTCCCTGAATTCATCCCGTCCACTCCGTGGATTACGCCGCGGAGGCACCTTTCGATGAGTCCCCTGCACTAACCGCTGTGCTACAGGCCCCCGCCGTGATTCTACAGAACGCGGCAATTAATGACATGGAAACGCTGGCATCGGACCAACAAATTGCATCCATGGAAGCCATTGCAACGCTCAACTGCATCATTTGCGGCGATTCTCTGTGTGGCAAACAGAGGGCTTTTTGCTCACGACACTGCAAGAACAGGCATACGAACTACCATCACCAGAGCTACGGCAAGCAGCTGGAGCGAGGCAGGACCAGGAAGCTCAAGCTGGTGATGATGCTTGGTGGTCGTTGCGTGATCTGCGGTTACGCTCGCAACCTGGCTGCGCTCGAGTTCCACCATCGCGAGCCCCTTTCAAAGACTTTTCAGTTGGATACAAGAACGCTCGCCAACCGTAATTGGCGAGACGTCGAGGCCGAGGCAGAGAAATGCCTTCTGCTGTGCTCCAACTGCCACGCCGAGCAACACAACCCGGGGGCGTTCATCGATCAAGCATAAGCGCACGCTCTGGCTTACTTCGCCGCTGTCACCCGGATCAGCTGCCCGTCTTCCTCATCCGTCAGCAGGTACAGCGCGCCATCGGGCCCATTCACGACGGCGCGAATCCGCTTCCCGAGCGCCTCGACGAACAACCGCTCTTCACTCACGACCTTTCCGGCGCGCAGTTCGAGTCGCGCCAGTTCGCCTACCTTCAATCCGCCCACGAACACGTCGCCTTGCCACTCCGGAATCGCGGACCCGGTGTAAAACGCAAGACCGCTCGTCGCAATCGAAGGCACCCAGTAATGAACCGGCGACTCAAGGCCGGGCGCCTCGGTCTTGTCGCTGACCGGCTTGCCTGAATACTCCATCCCATACGTCACGAGCGGCCAGCCGTAGTTGCGTCCGCCCAGCGTGTGGTTGAGTTCATCGCCGCCTTTCGGCCCGTGCTCGACGGTCCACAATTCACCGGTCGCCGGATCGAGCGCCGCACCCTGTACGTTGCGATGCCCGACGGACCAGATCTCCGGCAGTGCGCCTGCCTGCTTGAGGTACGGATTGTC
>JBAVIQ010000086.1:0-14244 GCA_049687035.1 Steroidobacteraceae bacterium | reverse complement strand
GACGACACGCGAGTGCAGCACGCCGTCGAACGGGCGCGCACGGCTTTCCTGGCGCAGCAATCGTTCGATCGCATGCACGTGACCGTGCTGCTGCAGGATCGCGACGGCCACTGGCGACGGGGCGCCGTCGAAGGCACCCAACTGGCGTATCCGGCAAGCAGCGTGAAGCTGGGCTTTCTCGTCGGCGCCGTGCACTGGTGTCATGAACAGGGCAAGGCGCCGGATTGCCTCGACGAGTTCGTGCGGCCGATGATCGTCGACTCCGACAACGTGGCGACCGGCGAAGTCGTCGATCGCATCAGCGGGGCTCCGAATGCACCCACGGCCGGCAACGACGCCGAGGCGTGGATCGAGCGACGGCGCTACACGGAACGCGTGCTCGAGTCGGCGGGCCTGCTCGGACCGCAGCGGCTCTTCACCAAGACCTACCCGACGAATTCAGGGGAGGAGCCCGCCGAACTGGAGCGGCTTGCCTGGCAGCGCCTCGGCCGCAACGCGATGACGACCGATCTTGCCTCGGCCATGATGCTCAACGTGGCGATGGGCACGCTTGAGCCGCAGGCCACCGACTACATGCGCTCACTGTTGCGACGGCCAGCCTTCTCGGGTCATAGCAGTCTCGGCGGCGGCCTGCCGCCGGGCTCCGTGCACGAGAACAAGATCGGCAGCGCCTTCGACACGCTGCAGGACATCATGTACGCCGAATTGCCGAACGGCCAGCGACTGGTCATCTCGGCATTCACGAACGGCTGGGATTCGGGCGAACCGGAACCCTGGGACGTTGCGAAGCTCGGCGATTTCACGGTTCGCCTGCTGCATGAACTGCAGCTGGACGGCGCCGCGGGTCGCGCGCCCCAGTATGTCGACGCGTCGAACGCAGAGGACGACGCAGTTCGCTGGCAGTGGCGGGCAGCGAAGTCAGGCCGCTACGAACTCGCGCTCTGGCACGACGCCGATCCCGGCAATACGCACGACGCGCGGGCGACCGTGGTGGCGCAGGGCCGGCGCGACGAAATTGCAGCGCTCGATCTCTCCACCTGGGGGCGACGCTGGATCCGGCTCGGTGACGTCGAACTGGACCGCGGCAAGGCCAAGCTGGTGCTGACGACTGCCACGCCCGGGAAACTGACGGGTGGCCGACTGCGTATCGCGCGCTGGCCCGATGCTCACGCCGATTGAACGCGCGAACGCCGCCAGTACTTCTGCGTCTCCATCAGCACGAGCAACGAGACCGCCAGCGCGGGCAACAATAGCCAGTCGAAGACCGAAGGTGGCTCCACGGCCAGCACGCCCTGCAGCCACGGCAGGTACATGGCGGCCACGTGCAGTCCGAGCGCCACGCCCACGCCGGCCAGCAGCACCGGATTGTTGCGCAGAGGCAGTCGCAGCACCGAAACCGTTTCGGAGCGCGCGTTGATCGCGTCGACGTTCTGCAGCAGGACCATCAGTAGCAGCAACGCATTGCGGGCCTCGTCGAGCGGCCTGCCCGAGTGCAGCATCCAGACATAGAGCGCGAGCCCGAGCACGGACATCCAGAGACCTGCAAGCACGCCGCGCTGGATCATCAACCGGTTGAAGATCGGCTCCTGGCTCGGCCGCGGCGGCACACGCAGCTCGTCGCCGGCGCCACGCTCGAACGCCAGGCCAACGTCCTGTATGCCGTTGGTGACGAGGTTCAGCCATAGCAACTGCACAGGCAACAAGGGCAGCGGCAATCCGGCGAGCACGGCGAGCCCGACCGTGACCACCTCCGCGATGCCTGCGGCCGTCAGCAAGTACACGACGTTGCGGATGTTGCGATAGGCGATGCGGCCCTCCTCCACCCCGGCCACGATCGTCGCGAAATTGTCGTCGCTGAGCACGAGATCAGCGGCATCGCGCGCGACGTCGGTGCCGCTGCGCCCCATGGCGACACCGATGTTGGCGCGGCGCAGCGCCGGCGCGTCGTTGACCCCGTCGCCCGTCACGGCGACGAAATGCCCGGCCGACTGTGCCGCTTCGACGATGGCGAGTTTCTGCTCCGGCGTGACGCGGGCAAAAACCCTGATCCTGCCGATGGCCTCGCTCAATTGCGCCGGCGAAGCGAGCTGCACTTGCGACCCGTGCATGACCTCGTCCGGGCCGGCAGCGATGCCGAGCTCGTCGGCGATGGCCAGCGCCGTGAGCGGATGGTCGCCGGTGACCATGACGACGCGTATGCCGGCGTCATGGCATCGACGCACTGCGGCGGCGGCACCTTCGCGCAGCGGATCGATCAACCCGACCAGTGCACGGAACTGCAGGCCGACGGGATCAAGGCACAAGCTCGCCGGGTCCGACTCGACGTCAAACTTACCCTCGGCGAGCGCCAGCACGCGTTGACCAAGCTGCGCCATCACGTTGACGTCGCGCTCGAGCAATGTGCGCTGATCGGCATCGAGCTCGCACATGTCGAACACGCGCTCCGGTGCCCCCTTGACGGCGACCCAGCCAGATCCGTCACGCCGGTGGAACGAGGCAGCGAATCGTCGCTCGGGCTCGTACGCGATCTGCGCGACGGCGCGCCACTGCGCGAGGACGTCGTCGCGATTGATGCCAGCCTTCGCCGCGAGCACCAGCAGCGCCAGGTCCGTGGGATCACCGCGAGTGCGCCATGCACCGTCGACGGCGAGCAACTCCGCTTCGTTGCAAGCCACCGCAATTTGCAGTGCGGCGGCCAATGTCGCTGCGTCCGCCTTGGTGCCGTCATCGACTCGCCTGATCTCACCGACCGGCCGGTAGCCCGCGCCGGTCGCCTGCCAGCGAGTGCCATCGTCCAGTCGCAACTCGACGGCAGTGAGCTCGTTGCAGGTGAGCGTCCCGGTCTTGTCGCTGGCGACGAGCGAACAACTGCCGAGCCCTTCGACGGCGGGCAACTGGCGCACGATGGCGCCACGACTCGCCATCCGGCGCGCGGCGATCGCCAGCGCGACGGTCACGGCCACGGGCAAGCCTTCGGGAATGGCGGACACCGCGAGCGCAACACCGAAGGTGAACATCGTGAAGATCGATTGGTGGTGGATCAGCACGGCGACCAGGCCGATCAACACGGCGGCTGACAGGACTACGATCGCCACTGCATGGCTGAATCGCTCCATGCGGACAGTCAGCGGCGGTTTGCCTGCCGCCGTGCCGGTCATCCTGCTCGCGATGCGTCCAACTTCGGTACCCAACCCGGTGGCGACGACCACACCTCTCGCTCGGCCACGCACGACGAGCGTGCCGGCAAATGCACAGTTGGTGCGATCGGCAACCACAACGGTTTCCTCGCAGACGAGCGCCGCATCGTGCGCGACGGGCACCGATTCACCCGTGAGCATGGACGCATCCACAGCGAGGCCCTGCGTTTCACACAGGCGCAGGTCGGCGGGCACGCGGTCGCCGCTTGCCAGCGCAACGATGTCGCCGCATACGAGTTGCGATGCGTCGATTTCGCGCGAGACGGCGTCGCGCAGGACAGTTGCCCGCACGCGCAACAGGCCCTGCAGGTTCGCACTCTGCCGTTCCGCCTGCAGTTCCTGCCAGGCGCCGAGCAAGGCGTTCACGACGAGCACAAAGCCGATGAATCCGGCGTCCGTCAGGTGCCTGAGGCCAAGAGAAAGCACTGCCGCGGCCAGCAGGACGTACACGAGCGGACTGCGGAACTGGCGCAGGAAGATAACGACGGGATGCGCTGGCCGCGGTGCGGGCAGGAGATTGGGACCGTCGCGGTGTAATCGCGCCGCCGCCTCGGCCTCGCTCAGGCCGCGGGCTGCGTCTGTCTGCAAGGCACTCATCGCCAACTCGGGCGCCACGGCATGCCATGCCGTCGGAGGCGGCCGCTGGCGGTCGGGTGCGGTAGCGGGAGAAACGTCCATCGAGCGGACCTCGGCTCGATTGTCCGGCAGCACCCGCGCGGGTGAATCCGCGGTACTACCTAGCGGTGCGCCCACGGGGCGACCCCGCTACACTGCCGCGTCCCGCAACGAGGCCCCGCGACCCGCATGAAGAAGAAAGTCCTGAAGCCGCGCTACGACTGCGCGAAGTGCCCCGGCTACTGCTGCAGCTACGCGCGCATCACCATCAAGGATTTCGACATCGAGCGGCTCGCCCGGCATTTCGGGATCAGCAAGACTGCTGCCAGGCTGAAGTTCAGTTACCGCTACCAGACGCAGGAGCTCGACGAGCAACTGCTGCGCCATCGCCAGGACCATGTCTTCAAGTCGACGTGCATGTTCTTCGACCAGGACAAGCGCCGCTGTACGGTGTACGAGGCACGACCGTCGGTGTGCCGCATCTATCCGGAAGACCGCACTTGCGGCTATTACGAATTCCTGAAGTTCGAACGCATCCAGCAGGGCGACGAGGACTTCATTCCGTCCGCCTGAGAGCGCGCTTCAGCGGAATCGATACCCGACGGTGACGCCGAGCGTTACTGGATCCGCGGCGACAGGGCCATACGACCCGCGCAGCAGGTCGGCGCGCTCGTCCAGATCGCACCAGCGGACGTCGGCGTTCACGCTCACGCGTGCATTCAAGGCAAGCTCGGCGCCGAGTTCGGCCGCCGGCCCGAGGGCGGCGTGACGGTTGCGGCGCGTCAACATCGAAGGCCCGGCGGCGGCTTCGTCGACATAGAACTGCGAACGGTTGAGACCGGCACCGGCGTAGGCCTGCAATGCGCCCTGTTGCACCAGGGCATACCGCAACGTGACGAGGTCCATGCCGTCCGGACGATTTTCCTGCAGTACCAGATAGGCAGCGCCAGCATCGCGCTCGGGCTGCTGCGACGCGCGCCCCTCGCGTTGATGGTGCAACCAGTCCGGGGTGTCATCGCGCAGGCGCATTCGTGCGTCGTCCCACAGCGATCCAAGCAGCCCCACGCCTTCACGCCACCAGGCGACTTCGGCGGCTGGCGGCAGCGTGGGTTGCACCACGTCGGATCGTGCCACGCTGGTCTGCGGTTCGGCGCTCACGACTGCGCTCCAGCCCAGCGCCAGGAGCACCGCGGTGATGGCAGATCGTGGAACGAGCCGATGCGACAAGGTCATGCGTCGGGACGTTACGCGCCACGGCCGCTCCTGGACGATATGCGCCAGGCTTTTTTGCGAACTGTGACCGGGCGCTCAGAACTCGAGCCAGTGAAACAGGTCGGCCGTCACCCTTTCACGCTCGGGCTCGTTGAAGACCTCATGGTAGAGGCCCTCATAGAGCTTCACGACGCAGTCGCGCGTTCCGAACGCCTGGTAGACCAGCTGGGTCGCCGCGAGCGGCACCAACTTGTCAGCGGTGCCGTGCAGGACCAGCGTTGGCAAACGGAGGTCGGGCGCGCTCGCCGCAAACCCCTGCATCGCACCGAGCAGTTCGACGAGCGTGCGCGCCGGAATCGCCTTGTGATGTACGAGCGGATCCGCAGCGTATCGCGCCACCACAGACGGATCGCGACTCACGGCGTCGGCCGGCAGCGTGAGCGCACCTGTGTTTGGCGCGACGACCGACAGGAGCCGCGCGAACAGCTCCTGCAGCCGCGGCACCGACTGGCCCGTCGCGAGCGCAGGGGCCGACAACACCAGCCCGCGCAGCATGTGCTGCAGGCGCAGCGCGCTGGCGAATGCAACTGCGCCGCCCATGCTGTGGCCCAGCATGAACACCGGCGTATCGGGGTGCTGACGGGCACAGCGGCCCGTGAACGCGCAGAAATCCGCGACGAGGTGCGCGAAGCGCTCGATGTTGGCGCGCGGCCCTGACGACCGGCCGTGCCCGCGGTGATCGATGGCATACACGGCATACTCACGCTGGACCAGTTCGCCAGCGAGCGTCTCGTAGCGACCGCCGTGCTCGGCGAGGCCGTGCGACACCACGATGACCGCGCGCGGTGCGACCTCGGGCAGCCAGGCCTGGGCATAAAGGTCGATGCCACCGATGCCCGCGGCAGTAAATTCAAGATGTTGCACGCAACTCCAACCCCTGTCGCGGAGAGGTCTGGCCCGGGGGCCCCGGACCGCAGGCAATGACCTATTTCGTGGCGGGCGGCAAGCCGGCCGGCACGTTCTTGCAGGCGTAGTCGACGATTTCTCCAAACACCGTGCCGGTGGGCGCATCCATCCACTTCAGGTTCTTCTCGCCAATCCTGGTCTTCTGCACCGAGTCGCCCTGCAGGTCGAGCTGCGAATAGGTTGCCATTTCGCGGTAAGCGAGCCGCCGCTGTGCGCAGTCGACGCGATATTCGTTGCGGGCCGAAAGGAACGACTTGCCCTTCTTGGCCGACGGCTGCGGCTCGACGAAATTCTGCTTGGTCCGCACGATCACCCAGGACGCGGGCGAAACGCCGAGCGTTGCCGGATTCGCGAACACTTCGGTGCGGTCGGACTTGGCGATGGCAACCCAGTCCGCCGCCTGCGCGACCGGAGACATGCTCCACATCGTCAAGGCGAAGGATGCCAGCGCCCATGCCCGCGTCCGGCGGGCCGCGCGGAGAATCGAGTGCTGCGTACTCATGGGTTACTCCTCAGTACCGTTCGATTGTCAGTTCGCCGCAGGTGAACCCGTCGTTGCAGGGAAACCGACGGCTCATCGCGAAAAGAGCAAGGTGCGCGGCTTGTCACCTTGCGGTGCGACCAGCAGCAGCCGACCCGCATCGAATCTGTAGGAAGTCGTGGCGCGCATCCGGTCGAGGAACGCCGCCTCGATTTCGTTCGCGGCAGCATCGCAGGCTTTCCGCGTAACCGCGAGTTCCCCGATCTTGACGTTGCCGGGCGCCGATTCGGTTATCGGCCCCGTGTAGCGGTTGCACCCTGAGAATCCGGCCGCCTTGCCGTACTGGATCACGGTCGTCGGCGGCATGGCGCCCGCCGGCAGCGATTGTCCGTCCATTTCCACCAGCATCCAGTCCGTGGCGGCCAGCAGGTTGATCGAAAGTGCGCCGACCGCATCGCTCGACAGCTGCTGCAGCTTGCCGTCTTTCCAGCCGAAGGCCTTGCGCGACAGCTGTGTCGGGCAGCAGGAAGGTTCGCCGGGGCCGGGTTCGACGAGGTCGATCAACACCTTGCCCGGCTCATGCCAGAGCCGGAACAGCTGCACACGGTCACCCAGCGGCAGCATGCCGAGCGTTGCCGCCTTGCCGTCCTGCAGCGTGAACACACCGAGATGCGAGACCGTGCCGCTGCCACCCTCGCTCGACGTTAGCAGCGCAACGCCCTCCTCGGGCGCCGCGCCGTCGATGTCGACGAATTCGATCGTCGAGTCCCAGAGCCTGAGCGTCGGCTTCGATGCAGCACCCGCCTCCGCCGGAGGCCCTTCATAGTTTCCCGCGGTCAATGTGACAGGGGCACCGAACACTCCGGTCACCGTCGCGCCCAGCAGCTGGTCACGCGTCGGTGCCGCGGGTTTCGTCACCTCCGCGGTCGCCGGCGTGGCGGACTCCTGCTTGGCGCAACCGCTGAACGCGGTCACGGCCAGACCCATGATCGCGGCACCCAGCGGCGCCGCCCCCCAGTTCCGGTTGCTGTGCTTCATGGTCACCGATGGTGCCGTTGCGCCGGGCCCACGTAAAGCTTTCGCTTGCGGCAACACGCCACGGAACGCGGCATTGCGCTGCGTCAGCCAGCCGTACTGGCCGCTCCGCAGTCAGCGGCGGCGTCCCAACCAGCGTTGTGCCCGCTCGGCATCGCGCAGATCGGCCGCCGTCTCGATGCCGAACCTCGGGGCGGCCTCGAGCACGATCATGAGCAACTGCGCGGTTGCATACGCGTCCGCGATCGCATGGTGACGGCCGATCGGAGGCAAACCGAAGTGGGCCACCCAGTCATCCAGCGTGTCGTTCTCGGTCGCGGGAAACAGTGCTGGCAGGACCGCGGCCAGGTCGATGAAGCGCGGCCAGGCGCGAAATCCCAGGCGCTCGCGGACCTCACGCTCGAAGACGGTCGCGTCGAATTCCGCGCGGAACGCCACCACGCGCGAATCAGCGATGAATTCAAGGCAGGCGACGAGGCCTTCGACCGGATCCATGCCTGCCAGTTGCTGCTGACCGCCGATCTGGTGGATCAGGATGTTGTCCACCGCGCTCGAGCGATCCTGCCGCAAGAGCGCCTCGAACGCGTCGTCGTGTCGAACCGTGCGTTCCGTTACTGCGACGGCACCGATGGAGATGATGCGGTCCTCGAACATGCGAGGCCCGGTGGTCTCGAGGTCGAGCACGACGAAGCGTGCCAGCGCGAGCGGCTGCGCCAGTGCCGGACGCTCGAGGAATCCCCTCCGCACGCGGGCCAGCCTTTCGCGCACGGACGGTGCGAGGCTGCGCCGGACCTTGCGGGCCCGCCATGCCTCCGCCGGGGACAGCGGCCAGGCGATCATCGCGGCCTCAGTGGCCCACGGCCTGGTCGAGGTGGGTCTGCAGCGCGCGAGCCTGGCGGAACGCCTCGCGCAGCATGCGCTGGTCGATTTCGTTCAACGCATATGGGTCGAGTCGGTTCAACGCGGGCCGCGGACGCTCCGCGCCACTGGCCGGCTCCGTTGCTGCGAGATCGAGGCCACCACGCTGCGCGCGCAGACGCAACAATTGCAGGAAATGGTAGGCATCGACTGACGCCGCAATCTCGCGCTCATCGCGGTTGAGCCGACGGCCTGCCGCGCGGATCCGCTGCGAAGTATTGGTGTCGCCGATGCCCAGTGCGAGCGCAAACGCACGCGCCGCATCGACGAAGATGCGCGTGCCATGGGTCTTGAGATCGATGGTGCCGGCAAATTCGCCTTCGTCCGTGCGGAACGTCCGAATCCAGCCGAGCGGCGGCTCTGCCTGCAGCGCGTTCGCGACGAGCATGCGCAGGAACAGCTTGTTCTCGCCGCTCGTGGCATCGAGCCAGCTGCGCAGCCGTTCGGCCAGCGTGTGATCGCCGGCGAGAGGACGGAAATCGAAGAAGATGTTGGCCGCAAGCAGCGCTTCCGGCGTCGGCTCGCGCATCCAGCCCGCAAAGCGCCCGCGCCATTCATCGACGGTCAGGCAATAGTCGGGATTGCGGGCCATGATGTTGCCGGTGCAGAGCGGGAAGCCCAGCTCGGCCAGCCGGTCGTTGGCTTCGCGCGCAAACCGCAGCAGCCGCTCGCGCGTGACGGACACGTCACGCTCATCGCACTCGAACACGATCGCATTGTCCTGGTCGGTCGCGACCGTCTGCTCACGGCGCCCCTCGCTGCCCACTGCAAGCCAGCACCACGCCGTGTCGCGGAGGTCGAATTTCGGCAGCAGCAGTTCGAACAACCGCTGCGTGAGCGAATCGTTGAGCGCCGTGATCGTATGCGTCAGGGGTTCAGCGGCCGCGCCTTGCGCGACCAGGTTATCCGTCAGTGCGGCAATGTCGGCCACGACGCGCTGCAGGGCCGCCACATCGCGCGCCTGGCGCACCGACTGGGTGATATTGCGCATCGTGACGCGCTGGAGTCCGAAGAGGTCCCGCTCCGTGACGATGCCCGCCAGCTCGCCCCCACGCACCACGAGCAACTGGTGAAACCCGCGACTGGCCATCAGCGCCAGCCCTTCCTGTGCGTTACTCAACTCGTCGAGCATCGCCGGGTTCGTGGTCATCACCTGCTGCACGGGCGTTGTCAGCGATACTCCGGGCAGCACTACCCGCTCCATGAGATCGAGCAGCGTGAAGATGCCGAGCGGGTGGCGCTGGCTGTCGACGACGGCGATCGTGCGCACACCCTCCTCGCTCATGCGCTCCAGCGCCTCGCGCACCGTTGCCTCGGCGGTGCAGTACACGGGCTCGCGCCGCACGAGCGCCTTGAGCGGTTCGAGCAGCGTCTGCTGATCCGTCGCGCGCTGAGAAAAATGGTGGCGCAACTGGCCGAGTGAATGCTGCACCAGCGTGGCCAGCGCTTCGGTGCAGAACTGCGCGAACTCCGGCGAGCGTTCACGCAGCGCATCGAAGTCGGCGCGGGGCAGCAGCAGCGAAAAGACGTCTTCGGTGGCCTGGAAGGTGCGCGTGCCCGCCGCACCAGCCGAGAGCGCCGCGACCGGGAAACATTCGCCGACGCCGCGAACTTCGTCATCGACGGCTGCATTCGGGTTGCGGACACGCACGTGCCCACGCTGAATGATATGCAGGTGCCCGGCAATGCCGGCAGCGGGATCGACGATCATGCTGCCCACCGGGAAGTAACCCAGTCTCGCCCGCTCGGCGATGAACTCGAGATCGCGGCGCGCCATCCGCGAGAACGGCAAGTGGGCGTTCAGGAAGCGGATCGTCGATTCGACGATCAGGGGCGGGGTGGACACGGGAGGGGATGGAAGGTGAGGAAGGGCAGGAAGGGCAGGAAGTTAGGAACTTAAGAATATATCGTTCCGCGCGCGCAGCGCGTCCTGACTAACTCCTTCCTGGCCTTCCTCCCCTTCCTGGCCTTCCTGGCCTTCCTGCCCTTCCTGGCCTTCTTGGCCTTCCGCTTGCGTGCCCTCCCGCTCACGCGGGAGGACCGCGCAAGCGTCAGTGCGCCGACGCCTTCGACGCCAGGATGCCCGTGTTCTGGCGCGCGTAGACCTCCGGCCAGAGCTCTTCCGAACGCCGGTCACGGAACAGCAACGACCCGAGCAGCACCGCCAGGAAGCCGAGCGGGATCGAAATGATGCCCGGGTTCTTGAGCTTGAACAGCGGCTCTTCGAGGCCGAGGAACGAGCGTTCCTTGCCCTCGACCTTGGCCACGTCGTCCTTCGCCTTGGCCACCGCCTTGTCGAGTGCGGTGAGGTTGATCTTCGCCTGGCCGACGACCTCGGCATCGGTCGAGAGCAACGCCTGTTCGATCGCGGACCGCTTGGCCGCCTCGCCATCGAACACTTTCTGCGACGCGGCGCGCACGGCCTTCGGGTAGGTGACGTTAGGCGAGACCAGCGTCAGGCCGACCGCCACCACCGTGCCGACGATCATGCCGGCGACGATGCCGCCCGTGCTGCAACGCTTCCAGTACAGCGTGAGCAGCACGCAGGGGAAATTGGCCGACGCGGCGACGGCGAACGCGAGCGCCACGAGGTGCGCGACGTTCTGGCCCTTGGCCGCGATGCCGATCGTGATCGCCATTGCTCCGACGACGACCGTGGCGATGCGCGCCGCACGGACCTGCTGCTGCGGCGGCACGGTGTCTCCGCCGTGATACACGCCCACGTACAGGTCGTGCGCGATCGCCGAGGCTGCAGCGAGCACGAGCCCCGCCACCACCGCGACGATCGTGGCGAAGGCCACCGCCGACACGAACGCCAGCATGAAGTTGCCGAGGAACGAGTCCGGACCGCCGCCGAGGTATTGCGCGAGCAGCGGCGCTGCCATGTTGCCACCGGCGTCGACCGACGCGATTGCTGCGGGGCCGACGAACTTCGCCGCACCGAAGCCGAGGAACAACGTCAGGATGTAGAAGCCGCCGATGATGGCCATCGCCCACACGACCGACTTGCGCGCCTGCTGCGCGGTCGGCACGGTGAAGAACCGCATCAGGATGTGCGGCAGGCCCGCCGTGCCGAAGACGAGCGCCATGCCGAGCGAAATCTGGTCGATCGGCGCCTTGAAGTACAGCCCGGGCTCGAGGAAGCGCTGGCCGAGTTCGGCCGCGGTCATCGTCTTGGCCGGGTCGCCGATCAGCGTTGCCACCCTGGCCTGCACCTTCGGATCGGCCACGACGTCCTGCAGGAAGCCCGGCAGCGAGAAGCCATAGGGCGACCACACCAGGACCACGAGCACGAGTGATGCGATCACCAGCAGGATCGCCTTGATGATCTGCACCCAGGTCGTCGCGACCATGCCGCCGAACAGCACGTAGGCGAGCATCAGCACGCCGACCGCGATGACCGATATCTCGTAATCGATGCCGATCAGCGTCTTCACCAGCACCCCGCCGCCGACCATCTGTGCCGTCAGGTAGAACGTCGAGACGGTGATGACCGACAACGCGCCGACGATGCGCATCGCCCTCGGGTTGTTGCGGTAGGCAAGGATGTCGGAAAGCGTGTAACGCCCGATGTTGCGACAGGGCTCCGCGATCACCAGCAGCACGGTGATGTAGGCCACGAGCCAGCCGACCGAGTACATGAATCCGTCATAGCCGTACTGGGAGATGAGCCCGGCGATACCGAGGAACGATGCGGCTGAAAGATAATCGCCCGCGATCGCCCAGCCATTCTGCATGCCGGTGACGCCACCGCCCGCCGTGTAGAAGTCGGACGCCGACTTCACGCGCTTCGAGGCAACGTACGTGACGTACATCGTGAGCGCGATGATGGCCGCGAACACCGTGAAGGTGATCCAGCGGTATTCCTGCGTGACTGCGCCCTGCGCGTAGGCCGTCATGCACACTAGCGGCAGCAGGCCGACGAGTCCCCAAGCAAGCGCCTTGCGGTTCTGGAGGTTCATGTCGTCACCTTCCCTTTCTCGTAGTCCGCGGCGATCTCGCGTGCGAGACGATCGAATTCGGACCCGGCCCGGCGCGAGTAGTAGATCGCGACCCCCCAGGCGACGATGAACTGGACCAGTGCGAACACCAGCCCGAAGTTGACGACGCCCCAGACCTTGACCTTGTACAGGTCCTGGAAATAGGCGGCGCCGACCGGCAGCAGGAAGTAAAAGACCACCGAGAAGATCATGAGGCCGGTAAGGAACCCCTGTTTCTTGCGGTGCAATGTCTGGAAGCGCGGGTCGTTGATGACGGCATTCCAGTCGATCGTCGGCGGTGCGGCCATGAAGCTCTCCCCCTGTTCGATGGGCACTGCCACGGAATCTAGCAAGGACGACTCGCGGCGGAACTGAGACATTGGTCTAAGATGGCGGCCCTATGACCGCCCAGCCCTACGACGTCGTCGTCTTTGGCGCCACGAGCTTCGTGGGCCAGATCCTCGCCCGTTACCTGTTCGAGGAGTTCGGCCTCGACGGCAAGCTGCACTGGGCCGCGGCCGGCAGGTCGCTCCCGAAACTCGAGGAGCTGCGGAAGTCCCTCGGCAAGGGTGCCGGCAAGCTCACGCTGCTGCAGGCCGATGCCGCAGACGAAACCTCGCTGCAGAAGCTGTGCAGGAGTGCGCGGGTGATTGTTTCCACGGTCGGCCCATACGCGCTGTATGGCGAACCGCTGGTGCGCGTCTGTGCCGAGACCGGCACGGATTACTGCGACCTCACCGGCGAGGTGCAGTGGATGCGCCGCATGATCCACAAGTACGAAAAGACGGCGCAGGCCTCGGGCGCGCGCATCGTGCACAACTGCGGGTTCGATTCGACTCCGTCCGACCTGGGCGTGCACTACCTGCAGCAACAGGCGCAGGAGCGATTCGGCCAGCATTGCACGACCGTGAAGATGCGTGTCCGCTCCATGCGCGGCAGTTTCTCCGGCGGCACCGTGGCCTCGCTGCTGAATGCGCTGAAGGAAGTCAAAGCGAATCCGGCGTTGCGCAAGGAACTCGCCGATCCCTATTCGATCTGCCCGCCGGGCCGCGGCAAGCGTGTCCGGCAGAAGAACGTGGGTTTCGCCGAATACGACCCCGACTTCAAAGCGTGGATCGCACCGTTCGTCATGAGCGTGATCAATACTCGCGTGGTGCATCGAACCAACGCGTTGCTGCACGACGCTTACGGCCCGGAATTCCGGTACGACGAGGCCATGCTGACGGGACGCGGATTGCGCGGTCGACTGACCGCCGCGGCAACAGGTGCCGGTCTCGGCGCATTCATGGTCGCGGGCTCGATCGGCACCGTGCGCTCATTGCTCGCGAAGTACGTGCTGCCGGCGCCGGGCGAAGGCCCGAGCCCTGAAGCGCAACTCAAGGGCGGCTTCGACCTGCGTTTCCACGGCCGCACGCAACGGGGCGATGTCCTCCGCGCGCGTGTCACTGGTGACCGGGATCCCGGCTATGGCTCGACAGCAAAGATGCTTGGCCAGGCCGCGGCCTGCCTCGCGGACGACATTCCGAAAAAGAACGTAGCCGGCGGTTTCTGGACGCCCGCAGCAATCTTCGGTGATCGCATCGTCGAACGGCTGCAGGCTCACTCAGGGCTGACGTTCGAAGTGCTCGACCAGTAGACAGCGAAACACAGCGACAAGATAAGGGGACGACCGATGCCGACCACCACTGAATTCCTGTTGCCCGTCCTGGCGCTCGTGGGCTGGACGCTCGTGATGTGGGCCTGGCTGTATGCCACGCGCATTCCCGCCATGAAGCGCGCGGGGATCGATCCGCAGGAAGCGGCCCACCCGGGCACGTACGCTGACCGGATGCCGGAACAC
>JBAVIQ010000085.1:0-9008 GCA_049687035.1 Steroidobacteraceae bacterium | reverse complement strand
GACAACCTGACGGGCGCAACTGGCAAGTCGACCGTCGACGAAGTCGTGCCGGGCATCGGCGCGACCGTCGAGGTGCTGCCGGAAACGGTGGTGTTCGCGGGCGTGCACCGTGGCTTCGCGCCGCCGGGCGTTGCTGACATCGTCACCGCCGCGGGTGGCAGCGTCGATCTCGATGCCGAGCTCTCGTGGAACTACGAGCTCGGCGTGCGGGCTAGTCCGCGCGAGGGGCTCGCGTACGAAGCCACGATCTTCCGCATGGACTTCGAAAACCAGATCGTGCCCGCGAGCGTCGCGGGCGGCTCGGGAGCGGCACTCACCAGTGCCGGCGAAACCCTGCAGCAGGGTCTCGAGCTCTCGGGCAATGCGTCGACCACGGGCTTCGTCGACTGGCCCGTCGAAGTCTTCGCGCGTGCGTCCTACACGTGGCTCGCGGATGCAGAATACGTCGGTGACCGGTACAGCAACGTCGCAGGCTCCGGCACTGTCAAAGTGACCGGCAATCGCCTGCCGTACGCGCCCGAGCACCTGCTCTCCGGCACGGTCGGTGTGCGCACCGGCTTTGGACTCGAGGTAGCGCTCGAAGGCGTCTATACCAGCTCGTCATTCACCGACGACCTCAACACCGTGGCGATCGTCGCGAACGGGCAGCGCGGCGCGATGCCGGGCTACACCGTCTGGAACCTGACGGCCAATTACGACTTGCCGCTTTGCGACTGCACCGTGTTTGCGACTGCAAAGAACCTCGGCGACACGCTGTACGTGGCGGACATGAGTCGTGGGTTGATTCCAGGCATGCCGCGCCTGGTGCAGGCGGGTTTCGAAGTGAGGTTCTAGGGGTTAGGGGATCTGGGGATAGAAACCCCGGCGCGAGGCCGGGGTCGTGGGCGCGATGGTTCACGCCAACCTGAAGGACAGGAACCTCACTTCTTCGGATCGTCGCCGCCCGCCCAGGTCAGGAACAGCCAGCGGCCGCCTTCCTTGACCAGCACATCCGTGTAATGGCCGGTGACCCTCTCCCGTTCCTTCTTGTAGTTCTCACGAGCAACCATGTAGTTGTACTGCACAACCGCAACGTTGCCAGTGATGGTCGCCGAGATTGGAAACAGCTCCTGTTCGAGAGTCGAGCCGTTTTCGGCGTCAAACCGGCTCCAGTGCTTGAGCGATGCCTTGTCGCGAGGCATCGGCGCGCCCGCTTCCCAGAACGTCATGTCTGGATGCAGCATGGTGTCGATCCAACTCATGTCTTCCGCCGCCGACATTCTCCATTGCTGCTGTTCGACCTTCCAGATCTCCTGCTGCTCAGCGCTCCATTCCGCTGCGGACGCTGTGCCAGCAACTGCGCAGAGCAATAGCGCGGCTGTAGCCGTGGCCACCAGTCGAGTGAACATGGGTAATCCCCCTTATGTGTTTGCCGTTAGGCACCTGGCTCCCTCTGCCGCGGTGCGACCGACAGGGTACTCCGATCGGCGGATGCCATCCGCAGCAGCGCCGTACTGCAGGTTGAGGGACGGCCGCAGGCCGCCGCTCGAGCTTGGCCCGTGCACCCACCCGCACAGTCTGGTGACAGAGCCAAACGAAAATGCCCGTGACTGCCGTCACGGGCATCTCTTGTGGGAACCGCAGGATCGGGTTGGGCTTCCGACTAACCCCTATCCCCTGGTCACTAGCCCCTTCCGTTAAACGGCGAGCGAAGCCTTGCTCATCGCGCGCAGGCGGCGGCGCTGCAGGTGCAGTCCCTGCTCGATCTGCTTCAGTTGCAGCCGGAAGCTGGTCTCTTCCCAGCGCAGCAGCAGGCGCTGCTTGCGGTCGGCCAGCCACTGGTCGCGGACCTTGGCCCATTCCTCGACCGACTTGCGGAACGCCGCGTACTCTTCGGCGACGCGAGCCTTCAGGCGATCGATGTGCTCATCACCAGGCCGATTGCGCCGCGCCTCAAGGGCCTGTTCGACGCGCTTGAACTGCATGGCGACCTGCGCGCGCTGGATCCAGAGATCCGGCACGCGCTTCAGGTTGTTGGCGAGACCCGCGAACGACAGGCTGGCGATCAGCCACTTGGTCGGGTCGTACTGCCACCACTTCACGCCGTTGCGGTAGTCGTTCTGGAAGATGTGATGGAAGTTGTGATAGCCCTCACCGTAGGTGAGGAACGCGAGCACCGGGTTGTCGCGGGCGGTGTTCTCGTCCGTGTATGGCTGCGAGCCCCACATGTGCGCCAGCGAGTTGATGAACCACGTGAAGTGATGGTTGATCACCAGGCGCAGGATGCCGGCGAGCAGGAACACGCCCCAGACGTCGCCCACGGCCCAACCTGCGAGCAACGGCACCGCCACGTTCATGAAGATCGTGAGCGGCAGGTAGAACCGGTGCTGGAACATCACGATCGGGTCGCGCTCGAGGTCGCGTGCGTTAGAGAAGTCGTTCTTGCCGCTCGGGTAGTCACGCAGGATCCAGCCCATGTGCGAGAACCAGAAGCCGCGCCTGGCGCTGTACGGATCCTTGTCCCAGTCGTCGACGAAGCGGTGATGGGTGCGGTGCTGCGAACCCCAGACCAGGATGCTGTTCTGCAGCGCCATGGCGCCGAACAGCATCAGGAAGGTGCGCACCGACCAGTGCGCGCTGTAAGCACGGTGTGCCCACAGGCGGTGGTAACCCGCCGTGATCGCGATGCCGCATGCCCACAGGGACACGAGCGCCAGGACCCAGGCAGCGAGGCTGAACCCGTGTGAGAAGCCATACCAGGGCACCACCGTGACGGCGGCCAACGGCAATGCCGTGAACAGGATCGTGGTGACCCAATTGATTGGAGCATGCTCGGGAGCGCGCGCGACGGCGTCGTTGTCGTTGTGGTTCAAGGGAGTTCCCTTCGGCTTCATAGATTTCGGTCGGTGATCGTACAGTTTAATGGTCGGGCCCGGTCGAGGCATAGCTATTTTGGACCAACTCTCTGATCCATAAGCGTTCTTTCCGTGCGCTGCCGCATAGAAATGACACCAGGGCGAGGTCATGCGCGTGCGGCAGCGCAGCAGGAAATCATGACGTTTGGCAGAGTTTCTTATTGCGGGTCCATTGGCGTAGGGTCAACCATGTTGCCCCTCGACCGTTGTCCAGGTTGGACGTCCCAGAACTGCTCGGAGAGCCTCATGCGATCGATCGCCCGTTCGTTCCTGGCCGCCTTGTTCGCATTGGCCGTCACGATCCCTGTGCCGGGTCTGGCCGAGCAAGCCCCCGCTCCCATGGCGCGTGCGCCCATCAACCAACCCGCACTCAAGCAGGCACCAGAGGCGCAGACGCGCTCCGCCCAGGGCGACTGCGTGCGGGAAGCCAACCGGCGAGGGTTCACGGTGTTGGATACGAGCAACTTCCAGCAGTTCCAGGGTGGCTGGTCGATCGATTTGCGCGTGCGCAACCAGCGCGGCCAGGTCACCAATGGCTCGTGTTTCGTCGAAACCCGCACGGGCGACGTCAACCTCTACGGCTTTGGCTGGGGCTACGACGATGAAGGCGACGACCGCATGCAGTTCAACTGCGCTTCGGTCGACATGAAGTACCGCGAGTGCCAGCTGCCGGTGAATGGCCGCGCGGTGCTGGTGCAGCGACTGTCCGACGCGCGCTGCGTCGAAGGCCAGAGCTGGGGCCAGCGTGGCGATCGCGTCTGGGTCGCCAACGGCTGTCGCGCCAGGTTCGAGGTCACCCGCACCGGTTGGGGCGGCGGAACGAACGTGGTGGACTGCAACTCGGATGGCGGTCGCTACCGTGAATGCGCGATCGGTGCGGGCTACTTCGGCCGCCTGCTGCGCGACAACAGCAACGGACGCTGCCGCGAGAACTCGACCTGGGGCACACGCAACGGCGTGATCTGGGTGACGGATGGTTGTCGCGGGCGTTTCGAAAAGGTGCGCGGCAATGCCGGTGGCAACAGCCAGAATTTCTTCGACTGCCGCTCGCCCGACGGCCGCTACCAGGAATGCAGCATCGGCCGCGGCAACTCCGCGCGGATCGTGCGTGAGTACTCCTCGGGCCGCTGCCGGCCCGGCGCAACCTGGGGCATACGTGACGACGTAGTCTGGGTCACCAATGGCTGCATGGCGCAGTTCGAGCGCACCGGCAGTGGCAATAGCAGTGGAGCGGGACAGTCCCAGGCCGCACAGGCCTGCGTCAGCGAAGTGCAGCGCCGCGGCGGACGCATCCTGCAGCAGGACACGGCCGTCGCGACGTCCGGCGGCTATCGCATGCAGATGCGGGTGAGGATGCCGACCGGCGAAACTCGCACCGTGGGCTGCACCTACTCTGCGCAGAGCAGACAGGTTCGCCTCGAGGTGCTGTCCGGCACCTGAGCGGAATCAGCCGCGGCAGAGTTCCAGCAGTCGCGGCCACGCCGCCTGGCTGGCGCGCTCGGTGTCGCGGGACAACCCGGCGCCGAGTTCGAAGCTGTGGGCGCGCACACCGAACAGCAGCGCCGGCGGCGGCTCGCCGCCGGTCACGCGCCGGTACGTTTCCAGAACTTGCGCCGGCGCGAGGAAATGGCTGGTGTGCGCGAATCCTGCGTCGGCGTGAACCTCGCGCTCGACGAACGGTGCCTCCGCGTCCACACAGGCATCGACGAAGATCACGCGTTCGCGCCCCGCAAGGTCGAGCGCGTGCTCGACCTGCAACTGGAAGTCGACCAGCACCTCGACGCCCGGCACTGCCGCCGCTTCGAGTCTTGCGGCCAGCAGCGGACCCACGGCATCGTCGCCCCGACTCAGGTTGCCGACAGCAAACACGAGCGTGGGCGCGACGCTCATCCACGCACCATCGAGCCTGCGACCGAGCCGTCCGCATCGAGCAGTTGGACCGACAGCGGCATCTTGCCGACCGCGTGCGTCGCGCACGAGAGGCACGGGTCGAAGGCGCGCACGGCCACTTCGATGTGATTGAGCAAGCCCTCGGTCAGGGTGCGCCCGTCCAGGTACTTGCGCGCCACCTCGCGGATGGCGATGTTCATCGCGTGGTTGTTGTGCGTCGTCGACACGATCAGGTTCGCGCGTACCACCTGGTCGTCTTCGTCCACGCGGTAGTGGTGAATGAGCGTGCCGCGCGGCGCCTCGATTACGCCCACGCCGCGCGCCTGCCGCTTGCCGCCCGTCATGAGATCGGTCCCGAGCAGGTCGCCGTCGTGCAGCAGGTCCTTGATCGCCTCAGCCGCGTGCAACATCTCGATCATGCGCGCCCAGTGGAAGCCGAGCGTGGACAGCGCGGCACGTCCGTCGTCGAACGCCATGAACTCGCGCCGTTCGCGGTCGGCGAGCGGCGTGGGAATGAAATCACAGCGGGTGACGCGGGTCAGCGGGCCGACGCGGTACCAGCCGTTCTCGTGACCGAGCGCGCGCAGGTACGGAAACTTCATGTACGACCAGGCCTTCACTTCCTCGGAGATCTGCTCCCAGTAATGGCCGTAGTCGACGTGGTCGAAGATCGTGCCCCCGTCCGCGCCTTGCGCGCGCAGGCCGCCGTGATAGAGGTCCATCGCGCCGTCGGCACGCACGAGGCTCAACGTGCGCGCCTCGAACGTGCCGAAGCTGCGGTAGGTCTCGAGGTCCTGTTCGAAGAGCTGCCGCACCAGGCGCACGGCGTCGCGGCTCCAGGCGACCATCTGGTAGATGTCTTTCTGCAGCTCGTCGCGCTCGGCGGCCGTGAGGCTCTTGTTCACGCCGCCGGGCACCGAGCCCGTGCCGTGGATGCGCTTGCCCGCGGTGTGGCGGATGACTTCCTGGCCGTACCTTCGCAGCAGCACGCCCTGCCTGGCGACGTCGGGAAACGCCGCCGCGACGCCCACGATGTTGCGGCGCGCGACGTCGGAGCCGAAGCCGAACAGCAGGTCCGGTGACGAGAGATGGAAGAAATGCAGCGCGTGGGACTGCAGGATCTGCCCGTAGTGCATCAGGCGGCGGATCTTCTCCGCCGTGGGCGTGAGCGTCGTCGCGCCCACCACCTGGTCGAGCGCCTTGCAGGCCGCGAGATGATGGCTCACCGGGCAGATGCCGCACAGGCGCTGCACCATGACCGGCACTTCCCAGTACGGCCGGCCCTGGATGAATTTTTCGAAGGCGCGGAACTCGACGATGTGCAGCCGCGCCTGCTGGACGTGGCCGTCCTCGTCCAGCAGCAGCGTGACCTTGCCGTGGCCCTCGACGCGCGACAGCGGTTCGATCACCACGCGGCGCAGCTGCTCGGGGTGGAGGGCGGTTTCCAGCGGAAGCGTGTTCATTGCGTGCGGCCCTGCTCAGTCGTAGTGGATCAGGCCGTGGCCGAGTTTCGGCGTGCGGCCCTCGATCAGGTCGGTGAGGAATTTCCAGATGGCATCGCCCGACGGCGGACAGCCCGGAATGAAGTAGTCGATCTTCACCACTTCGTGCAGCGGATGCACCTTGTCGAGCGGCAGCGGCAGCTCCGGATCGTTCGGGATCATGCCCTGGGCCACGCCGGGATCGGTCAGGTACACCTCCTGCAGGCACAGGCCGAGATCGAGGTGGTTGCGCTGCGCGGGCAGGCCGCCCGTCACGGCGCAGGCACCCATCGCCACCAGGATCTTGCAGTTGGCGCGGAACTCGCGCAGCACGTGTACGTTCTCCGCGTTGCAGATGCCGCCCTCGATGATGCCGATGTCGCACGGCCCACAGTGCTTGATGTCGGTCAGCGGCGAGCGATCGAACTCGATGCGCTCGAGCAACGGGAACAGCCGCTCGTCGATGTCGAGCAGCGACATGTGGCAACCGAAGCAGCCGGCGAGCGAAGTCGTCGCGACCTTGAGCTTGCGCCGGGCGACGTCAGTCATGGTTCCTCTCCAGCGGGCGCGGCGCATCGGCGAGCGCCTGCGCACTGATCGGTGACTCGTCGTAGCGGCGCGCGCCGATCGGCGTGGCGAACCCGACGCGCTTGCGCAGGATCACGCCCACCGGACACACCTCGACGGCCTTGTCGGTGATCTTCACGTCGGTGTCCGCGAGCCGCCCGGACTCCGCGTTCACGATCAGGTGCTTGCCGAGGCCACGGCCCGCCAGCGAGAAGACGTGCTTGCCGTCCACTTCGCGTGCCGCACGCACGCACAGCTCGCAGAGGATGCAGCGATTGAAGTCGAGCAGGAGCTCGGGGTGCGAGGCATCCACGGGACGGTCCGGAAAGAAGTGCCTGAATCCGGCGGTCATCACCCCGAGATCGTAGCCAAGGGCCTGCAGCACGCAGTTGCCGCTCTTCTCGCAGGACGGGCAGAAATGATTGCCCTCGGCGAACAACATCTGCACCAGCGTGCGTCGCAGGTCGTTCAACTCTTCCGTTTCGCTTTCCACCTCGGTCGCGATCTCGGCTGGCGTGGTGCACGCGGCCATCAGCCGGCCATTGATCCTGGCGGTGCAGAGCTTGCAACTGCCATGCGGCGTGAATTCCGGGTGGTAGCAGAGGTGCGGGATGTAGCACCCGGCCGCGAGCGCCGCCTGCATCACTGTCTGCCCAGGCTCGAACGGCACCTCGGCGCCGTCGAGGAGAAAGCTCGGCCGTTCGTTCACGGTTGTGTCTCCAGGTGCGCGTCGGGGTCGTCGCGGCCGGTCATCTTGCGGGCGCGGTGCAGCGCGCCGTCGAGGTCGAATGCCGGCGCGAAATCGAGCGAGCGCAGCTTGCGCTCGTAGGCCGGGCGGAAGCGCTTGAGCGTGTCGAGGATCGGGTTGCAGGCCGTGTGACCGAGGCCACAGTGGGCCGACATCAGCAGCACCTTGTTCAGCCGGTCGATTTCGCCGATGTCGTGCTGCGTACCGTTGCCCGCGTGGATCTTGTCCATCGACGTGACCAGCATCGAGGTGCCGACACGGCATGGCGTGCAGAATCCGCAGCTCTCGTGCGCAAAGAACTGTGCGTAGTTGCGCGCCACGTCGAACATGTCGCGGCTGGCATCGAACACGGTGAACGCGCCGGCCGTGGGCAGGTCCTCGAAGGCAATGCGGCGACCGAACTCGTTCGCATCGACGCAGACGCCGGACGGGCCGCTGATCTGTATCGCCTGGGTGTCTACGGCACCGCAGTCCTCCAGCACCTGGCGCAGCGTCACGCCGAACGGATACTCGTAGAGGCCCGGGCGGGCGACGTCGCCGGCCACCGAGAGAATCTTGGTGCCGGCCGACTTGAGCGTGCCGAGCGAGCGATACCAGTCGCCGCCCCGGACTGCAATCAACGCAGCAGCGCACAGCGTCTCGACATTGTTCACGATCGTCGGCTGCTGCTTGTAGCCGTGCGTGACGGGATACGGTGGACGATTGCGCGGCACGCCGCGCTTGCCCTCGAGCGACTCGATGAGGGCGGACTCCTCGCCGCACACGTAGGAGCCCGCGCCGACGTGGATGCGGATGTCGAAATCGAAACCCGGCTGGCCGCAGATACCGTTGCCGAGCAGGTTGGCAGCGCGGCGCCGCTGCAGCGTCGCCTCGAGCGGCTCGAGCAGGTAGCGATACTCGCCGCGCAGGTAGAGAAATCCCAGGCTGGCGCCGATTGCATAGGCCGCGACCGTCATGCCCTCGAATACGAGGTCGGCGTGGCTGGTCAGCAGCACGCGATCCTTGAACGTGCCGGGCTCGCCTTCGTCGGCGTTGCAGATCACGTAGTGAGCCAGGCCCGTGGCTTGACGGCACGCTTCCCACTTGACGCCGGTGGTGAAGCCCGCGCCACCACGGCCGCGCAGGTTCGAGCGCTTGATCTCCTCGAGGGTTGCGATCGGTCCCTGCGCGGCACCCACGTACGCCTCGCGCCAGGAGCGTTCGTTGGCCGCGTGCTCGGACCAGCCCTCCGCGCCCCGCTGCAGCGCCGCGCGCAGCGCATCGCCGGGTTGCAGCGTGTGGCCGAGCAGGATGTCCGCGCGGCACACGTTGTCGCGCACGGCGAAGAATTCGGCGGGCCACTCGTCGACCGGCGTGCGGGCGAGGATCAACTCGCAGAGGCGCTCGACGAGTTCACTGGTGAGCGACGGGATGGCGCGACCATTGACC
>JBAVIQ010000084.1:0-2010 GCA_049687035.1 Steroidobacteraceae bacterium | reverse complement strand
GCCGGGTACTTCTTGATCGGCGATTTTCGCGCCAGTTGCTCGATGTTCGTCTGCTTACCGGCCTGGATGACCCGGATACGGTCCGGCTCGGCGGCCGTGAACTCGTTGTCCCTGAGACGCCGGAACGTCTTCACGCTCGACAGGAAGACCGGCTCGAAGCTCGCCAATCCCGCCGCCTGGCGCGTGAAGCCCTGGAAGATGTAGGCGAGGTTGTTGTAGTAGACCACGGCCACGTTGGCCGGTCCCTGGTTGCCCCAGGGCAGGGCCATGCTGCGCACGACGGCCCGGTAACCGTCCAGGCTGTTCACCTGGAGCGGCTCGGCCTCGGTCGTCGCGACGTTTTGCAGCATCCGCCCCAGGAACTCCTTGGGCGCCATACCGGGAGGCGGAGCCTCGGCCGAGACCACCATGGCGGCGTCCTTCGCCTCGGTGTAGGCCACCACCTTGGTGCGCTGGTTGTCGACGATCCAACCGGTCGGAAAGGCCAGCGTGATGCCGAGGTCGGCGTGATAGAAACGCGAGCCGCGCACGACCCCCTGTGCCCGGCTGTCGCCCACGGGCAAGCCGTTGACATGGGAGAGGTAAAGGTCACGGTTCGGAGGCCGGTCTTCCGCGTTCTGCACGTTGCCGGCGGCCTTGACCACCTCCTGCAGGCGCGTGTCGTTGTCCGGGTGCGAGGCAAACACGCCGTGGTACACGCGGGGCTTGCGGTTTTCCTGCCGCGCCATCTGCACCTCGAGCATTTCCTGGTTCTTGAGCAGGCGCACGACGTCGATCATCGCCTCGGGCTCGTAGCCGATGCGGTTCAGGTACTCCGCGCCGAGCTTATCGGCCTCCAGTTCCATGTCGCGGCCATAGCCGCTGATGAGCGCGCTGCCGGCCATGTTGACGACGTTCGCGAGGTCGCCGCTGCCGGTCAGGATGCCGACCACCATTGCGCCGACGCCTGCCGCAGTGGCACCCGTCTGCTGGCGCACGGAATGGCGCGCCGTGACGTGCCCGACCTCGTGGCCGAGCACCGCGGCCAGTTCGGCCTCGGAATTCAGGTAGGCCATGATGCCGCGGGTGATGTAGACGAAGCCGCCGGGCAGCGCGAACGCGTTGACCTCGTCGCCGTCGAGCACCGTGAAAGTGTATTGCAGGTTCGGGCGATGGCTTTTCGCGGCGATGCGCTGGCCGACCTCGTTCACGTACTGCTGCAGCTGCTCGTCGTCGAAGCGGCCGTACTGCTGCAGGATCTGCGGGTGCATCTTGCGCCCGAGCTCGATCTCCTGCGCCTCGCTCATCGTCACGATATCGGTCCCGCCGGTAACGGGGTTCGTGGCACAGCCGCCCAGTGCGGCAAGCACCCCCGTCGCCGCGAGGGCGAGGGCAGCGAGCTTCAGGCGCGGTGGAATCGGCATGGTTCGCTCCGGGTCACAGGGTCCTGAGTCTAGAGTGCGCCGCGCAGGGCAGAAAGTTCCTGCGCGAAAGAAGTCAGCGGACCGCCAAACGCAGCGGGGCGCCCTGAGGCGCCCCGTCGTCGTCCACACTCCGGCCGGGGCCGGGCGGAAAGCGTCAGGCCTTGGCAGCGCCCGTCGCGTACTTCTTGCGGAAGCGGTCGACGCGGCCACCGGTGTCCACCATCTTCTGCTTGCCCGTGTAGAACGGGTGGCAATTCGAGCAGACTTCGATCTGCAGGTCCTGGCCCAGCGTGGAACGCGTTGCAAACGTGTTGCCGCAGCTGCAGGTGACGTTGATCGCCTTGTAGTTGGGGTGGATCGCGTCTTTCATGGCGCAGCTTCCAGGGAGGTGCAAAAGAGGGGGGCGAATTATAGGGACGCGCAGCACGATCGACAAGCGACATCGGTTCGAGGCCGACTCAGGCCTCTGGACCAGTTCTCGATTGACCGCTCCCGGCCCATTTAACAAATGTTATCCACAAAAGCTGTGGGTAACTCTGTGGATGAATGGACTGACTACCGGCCTTCAGCCGTGCGAGATACGGTAATTTTCGCATTGATCAAAAAA
>JBAVIQ010000083.1:0-3068 GCA_049687035.1 Steroidobacteraceae bacterium | reverse complement strand
AGCAGGCGCCTGAGCAAATTTTCGGCGGACCGAAAATTTGCACGGCGCAGCAGCGTCGGAGCGGCGTCGGGAATCGATCGCGATGTGCCTGTGGCACAAACGATTAGCCCAAATGCCAACGTCAGTGACCGCGTCGCACCATCACGTCGGGCAGCATCTGGGGACGTTGGAATTGGTTCGCGTCGCAACCCTTAGGTTGTCGCGATGGATGCCGCGCCGTCCCGGTGGCTGTGCGGCGTCGTCGACGTATGCGCCGTCTTTCCTGCATCAATCTGCTTGCGCCGTGCGAGTCGTTCGGTCCGCCGAACGGCTCGCTCAGGCGCGGCGTATCGAGCGTGCGATCCGGTTCAGATTCCGAATCGCGTGTCTTCCTCCCGCGATTCGGAATCTGAACCGGATCGTGCGCCTGTCACTTCCCCGCCTTCCGCACCTTCGGCAAGACCACCACTCGTGAGTGCGACAACGAGTCATGCCACGTACGGCGCTCACGATCGAACAGCGCCCACACCCAGCCGAGACCAGCCGGCAGCCACGAGAGCACGCTCGCGCCCAATCGCACGACCACGTCGCGCCACGTCAACAGGAACCCGTCGTCACGCTGCACGCGTAACCGCCACGACGCCATGCCCAGCGTTTGCCCACGCTGGGTCCACGGCAAGCCGAAGTAGGCGACGATGGCGACGACGAGCGCCGCCCAGTACGGTATCACCAGCAGCGGGAAGCTTTTCCACGTCACGGCTTCGCCACCGGTCAACGGCAGGAAGCACGCGGTGACGATCATCAGCACCGCCAGGACCAGTAGTCCGTCGTAGACCATCGCCGCGAGTCGTCGCAGCAATCCGGCGGGCGGCAGCGCCGCAGCGGTGGCAGCGGAGCTCACGGAGTCGGCGTCAGGGCTGGTCACGGCATTGCAGCGTTACGGTCCGCAGCAATCAGAACTTGTCGGATCGCAGCACGCTTACGTCCTGCAGAAACAAGATCATCGCGTAATGATCGTAGAATTTCTCGCGCACGCGCGCGGCGATCCGGTCCGCGACGGCCGGATCGCAGATCACTTCGACCCGGATGTTGCCTTCCTGCGCCCAGTCGGACTGGCGCAGCCCGCGACTGCCCTTGCCGCGTGCATCGGTAATCGTGAAGCCGCGGACGCCCAGCGCTTCCAGTTCGGCCACCAGCGTGCGCTCGAGCGCGGATTCGGTGACGATCGTGACCATGCGTCGCGTGTAGTGCTGCACTTGGGTGGTCTCAGAAAGAAGCGACCAGCGTCGCCAGCCGGTGGTAGATCGGAATGCCGACGATGATGTTGAACGGGAACGTGATGGCGAGCGACGCCGTGAGTGACAGTGCCGGATTGGCCTCTGGCACTGCCGTGCGCATCGCGGTGGGCGCGGCGATGTATGAAGCGCTCGCGGCGAGCGTCGCGAGAACGAAGATGCCGCCGGGCGAGAGGCCAATCGCGCGGCCGAGCAGGGCGCCGACGGTGGCGCCGAACAACGGCATCAGCACGCCGAACAGCACCAGGAACACTGCATTGCGTTTCAATGCGCCGAGTTGCGTGGCGGCGATCAGTCCCATCTCGAGCAGGAACAGCGCCAGGATGCCCTTGAACAGCCCGAAGAACAGCGGCTGGATCGCAGCGGTGCCCTCAGGCCCGCTGATCCACCCGATGGCGAGGCCGCCCAGCAGCAGGACGATGCTGCGGCCGAGCAGCAGTTCGCGCAGCAGCGGCCTCCAGGCCACGTCGCCGCCGAAGCCGCGCGCGAGCACGATGCCCGCGAGAATCGCCGGCACTTCGAGCACCACCACCCACACCGGGGCACGCGCTTCGTATGGGATGCCCTTCGCGGCCAGGTAACCGATGAGCACCGCGAACGTACCGACGCTCACCGAGCCATAATGCGCGCTGAGGGACGCTGCGTCGGCACGGGTGAGCCGGCCGAGGTAGCGCGCGACGAGAAAGACGGGGATCGGCAGTCCGAACCCGAGGGCCAGCAAGGTCGCGAGTTCGACGGGCGGAATGCCTTCACCGGCGCGAGCCAGTTCCACGCCGCCTTTGAGGCCGATCGCCAGCAGCAACAGCGTGCTGACGAAATCGTAAATGGCCGCAGGCAGGCGCAGCTCGGCCTTGGCCAGGCCCGCGAATGCGCCCAGCAGGAAGAACAGGATGACGGGATCCAGGTTCGACATGAAGATTCGTCTGCGGCGCGAAGGACCGGTGCGACTGGGGCGCAACAGTAGGCGAAAATTCCGTGCGCGTCACGGTGTTCGGCAGCGGAATCCGGCTTCTACCTCGGGACGAAGAAGGCGACGATGACCTTTACTCCTGCTGATGAATCGGCAAACGCGACAGCGCTGGTCTGGGACTGGCCGCTGCGCGTGTTTCACTGGTCGCTAGTGCTGGCCGTCGCCGGTTCATTCGCGACGCACTATGCCGGGATCGAGTGGTTCGACTGGCATCGCCGTTGCGGCTATGTCGCCGTGGTGCTGATCGGATTCCGGCTCGCCTGGGGTTTCGTGGGTCCGCGCTACTCGCGGTTCACGTCATTCCTGCGCGGACCAGGCGCGATGATCGAACACCTGCGTGGCCGGCAACCGTACCCGATAGCGGGCCACAATCCCGTCGGTGCGGCCAGCGTGCTGGCGTTCCTGGCGTCGCTGGGGTTCCAGGCGGGCACGGGACTGTTTGCGAACGATGAGATCGCGAATGCGGGTCCGTTCTACGGCTGGGTGACGCAGGAAACCAGCAACCGGCTCACCGCGTTGCACGATCTCAATTCCAGCATCCTGATCGGGCTGATCGTAGCGCACCTCGTCGCCATCGCGTGGTACGACGGACGGCGGCGACTTGGGTTGGTGCGCGCGTTCTGGACGGGCCGCAAGGCGGGGGCGGAGGGCATCCGTTCTTCACGCGGCGGACTCGCGCTCGTGATCGTGGCCGCTTTGACCGTCGCCCTGGCGCTCGCGATCCGTGCGGCGCCAAAGGCGTCGGTCAGTTTCTTCTAGAACGCTGTCCGTTACGAACCAAATCCGTCAGTCGTTCTTGTACTTCTCGTGACACGCCTTGCACG
>JBAVIQ010000082.1:0-1955 GCA_049687035.1 Steroidobacteraceae bacterium | reverse complement strand
TTACTTCGACTGCAGGTTGCTGACCGCTGGCAACAGTGCGCGCGTCACTTCGCGCGCTCGGGCCGGAACAGCGACCGTTCGTTGAACAGCGGTGACGAATAACGGCGGTCGATGCCTTTGTCGTGCTCCCAGTGGTAGCGGACGATGCGCTCGACCTCGTTTTTCGAACCGAGGATCACTGGCACGCGCTGGTGCAGCTGGTGCGGCAGCAGCTCCATGATTCGCTGTCGCCCGGTCGATGCCGCGCCGCCCGCCTGCTCCATCAGGAAGCTGATCGGGCTGGCCTCGTACATCAGTCGCAGGCGGCCCGGCTTCTCGGGATCGCGCGTGTCGCGTGGATACATGAACACACCGCCCCGCACCAGGATGCGATGCACCTCGGCCACCATCGAGGCGATCCAGCGCATGTTGAAGTCGCGGCCGCGCTCGCCCGACTTGCCGTCCTGGCATTCCGTGACGTACCGGTGCACGGGGATTTCCCAGAACCGTGCATTGCTGGTGTTGATCGCAAACTCGCTGGTGTCTTCGGGGACGCGCAGGTCGGGGTGCGTCAGGATGAAGTTGCCGACCTCGCGATCGAGCGTGAAGCCATGCGTGCCCTTGCCGACCGTAAGCACCAGCATCGTCGACGGGCCGTAGATAGCGTAACCCGCGGCCACCTGCTCGACGCCCTTCTGCAGGAAGTCCTCGACCTTCGGCGCTTCTTTCTTGTCATGGCGCAGGATCGAGAAGATCGTGCCGACGGAGACGTTGACGTCGGCGTTGGACGAACCGTCGAGCGGATCGAAAATCAACAGGTAGCGGCCGCGCGGATACTCCGCCGGGATGGGGTATGGATCGTCGAGTTCTTCGGACGCCATGCCCGCGACCAGGCCGCCCCAGTCGCAGCTCTTCAGGATCACGTCGTTCGAGGCCACGTCGAGCTTCACCTGCTGCTCGCCCTGCACGTTCTCCGTGCCGGCCTTGCCGAGGTAGCCGCCGAGCGCGCCCTTCGCCGCCATCGACGCGATCGTCTTGACTGCCGCGGCGACGTCGATGAGCAGCGCGCCCAGGTCGCGCGAGCCCTCGATGCCTTCGAGCTGCTGGATCAGGAACTTGGACAGTGTCGTGCGGCCGAGATGCATGGGTGTGCCCTTTCGCTGATCGTCAGTTCTTTGGTGTCGCTGCTGCGCCGAGGTCGAACACGCGGCTCGCGCGGATGTCGGGCGACTCGATCGTGCTGAGGTCGTCGACCGTCAGTTCCTTGTCGGGGTTCGCAAACAGCCGGCTGGCCTGGCGCAGCCGCGCGCGGTCGAGTGCGTTGCGCACGCTGCGGGCGTTGGCGAACTGCGGCTGGCGGATGCGATGCGCGAGGTAGTCCTGGAAGACCTCACGCGCGCCCGGCCCGAAGCGGTAGTTCTGCTGCTCGAGCATCATCTCGGCGATCCGCAGCAACTCGCCTTCGGTGAAGTCCGGGAATTCGAGGTGATGCGCGATGCGCGAACGCATGCCGGGGTTCGACTGGAAGAACGTCTCCATCCGGTTGCCGTAGCCCGCGAGGATCACGACGAGGTCGTCGCGGTTGTTCTCCATCACCTGCATCAGGATCTCGATCGCCTCCTGGCCGTAGTCGCGCTCGTTCTCGGGCCGGAACAGGTAGTAGGCCTCGTCGATGAACAGCACCCCGCCCATCGCGCGCTTGAGCACCTCGCGCGTCTTGGGCGCCGTGTGCCCGATGTACTGGCCGACGAGGTCGTCGCGCGTCACCGCGACGAGGTGGCCTTTCCGGATGTACCCGAGCTTGTGCAGGATCGCGGCCATGCGCAGCGCGACGGTCGTCTTGCCGGTGCCGGGGTTGCCGGTGAAGCACATGTGCAACGACGGCGGTCGCGCATCGAGCCCCAGCTTCGCCCGCGCGCGGTCGACGGCGAGCAGCGCGGCGATCTCGCGGATGCGCGTCTTCACCGGCGCCAGGC
>JBAVIQ010000081.1:0-7833 GCA_049687035.1 Steroidobacteraceae bacterium | reverse complement strand
CTCCTTCAACTGCGCGCGGGAGGCTCGAACGCGTCGGTTGCGCCCACCATCGCTGCAATCGCCTCACAGAACGCCGTGCGCGCGCGCATCAGCAACGACTCGGCCGCCTTGTCGCTGATACCGAGCTGTTGCGCGATCTGCTTGAGCGGCTGCTCATCCACGTATTTCCATTCGAGGATCTCGCCATAGCGCGCTGGCAAGGCATCGACGGTGGTCTGCACCAGCCGACGAACGTCGGAGCGCCAAACGCCTGTCTCGGGCTCGTCCATGAGCGGTGCCGCAAGCGTCTCGAGCACCGCACGAACGTCGGGCAGGTCCTCCAGCGGCACGACGACGCGGGCGCGACGGCTGGTGTAGCGGTAATAGTCCAGCAGCGTGTTGCGGCAGATCTGGTGAAACCAGGTGTACAGCGCCGCCTCGCCGCGATAGCTATCCAGCCGTTCCACCGCCCGGCAGAACGTTTGCTGCACGATGTCGCTGGCCGCGTCATGGTCGCCTTCAAGGCGGGCCAGAGCGAAGCGGTAGAGCCGCGGGAAGTAGCGGTCGAACAGCGAGCGAAACGCCACCTCGTCCCCCGCGAGGATGCGCCGCGCTGTTGCCAGATCCACATGCGCCGCATCGGCCACGCATCACTCCACGGTTGCCTGCAGTTGCCTTACAGGGGTTTAGACGCAGCGGCGACGCTAATCATTCGCGGTGCCGCCCCAACGAAGGATCAAACCGCCCGGACCGCCCGTCCTGAGGACGGTCGATTGCCGGTCGCTTCCTCAGGGTATTGCCGCAAACCCGGCGTAACCCTCGTCCAGCGTCTGCAACGCCGCGCGCACCTGCGGCGGAATCCGCACCGGCCGGCGCGTCTCGCTGTCCACGTACACGTGCACAAAACGACCGATGGCCGCAGGCTCGACGTCCTGGTTGCGAAACAGCCCGATGCGGTAAACGACGCTCGAGTTGCCGAGCCGCTCGAGGGCGAGCCCGGCGTAGACCGTGTCCGGAAAGCTCAGCTCGCTCATGAACCGGCAACTCGTTTCCGCGACGATGCCGATCTGTGGCAACAGCCGCACGTCGCAACCGCTCGCCTCGAGCAGGTAACCGTTCACGGCGGTGTCGAAGAACGAGTAATACACCACGTTGTTGACGTGGCCGTACTGGTCGTTGTCCATCCAGCGCGTGGTGATCGCGCGCAGGACGGGAAACTCGTCGCGTCGCGTGGGTGGCGGCTTCGCGGCCGCTGCCTGGGGTGCCATGCCTGTCTTGCTCCAACGGCGCGCCGGTCATTCGGCACACGCATTATTGCAGTGGAGCAGTGCAGCGCGCATGGGCTACGCTCGGATCCATGAAGACCAAGGCTGCCGTGCTCCGCGAGCCGGGCCGACCGGGCCCCTATGCCGAGTCGAGACCGCTCGTGATCGAAGAGTTCGATCTCGCGCCACCCGGTCCCGGCGAGGTGCTCGTCCGCGTGCGGGCAGCCGGACTGTGCCACTCCGACCTCTCGGTGATCGATGGCAACCGCCCGCGCCCACTGCCGATGGTGCTGGGCCACGAAATGGCGGGCGTGGTCGAGGAAGTCGGCCACGGCGTCACCGACCTGCGACGCGGAGATCACGTCGTTGCTTCGTTCGTGCCGAGCTGCGGCGTGTGCGGCCCCTGCGTGGCCGGGCGTCCTGCGCTGTGCGAACCCGGACTCGCGTCGAACACCGCGGGCACGTTGCTGTCGGGCGAGCGCCGGCTTTGCCAGCACGGGATGCCGGTCAATCACCATCTCGGCATCTCGGGGTTCGCCGAGTGGGCGACAGTTTCGCGTCGGTCGCTGGTGCGAGTGGATCCGACATTACCGTTCGCGGAAGCGGCGCTGTTCGGCTGTGCCGTGATCACGGGCGTCGGTGCCGTGGTCAACACTGCTGCAATGCCGAAGCATTCGTCTCTGGCCGTGATCGGCCTCGGCGGCGTCGGGCTCGCGGCGCTGCTGGCCGGGTGCATGCTCGACTCGGGCCCGATCGTCGCGATCGACCTGCACGAGGCCAAGCTGGCCAAGGCCCGTGAACTCGGCGCCACGCACACGATCAACGCGGCCGACCCTGATTGCGCCGACCGGGTGCGCTACGCGAGCGGCGGCGGCGTGGCCTACGCCTTCGAAATGGCCGGATCTGCTCGCGCGCTGGAACTCGCCTATCGCATCACGCGACGTGGCGGCACCACGGTGTCGGCCGGGCTGCCCCATCCGCAACAGCAGATGTCGTTCTCGCACGTCAGCCTGGTGGCGGAGGAACGCACGCTCAAGGGCAGCTACCTTGGCAGCTGCGTGCCGGAGCGCGACATCCCGCAGTACATCGAGTGGTATCGCGCCGGGCGCCTGCCGGTGGACAGGCTGCTGAGCGAACGCATCCGGCTCGACGACATCAACGGCGCGTTCGACCGGCTCGCCGCGGGCGTGTCGATCCGGCAGGTGATCGAGATTGGTTGAGCGCCTCATCGAGTTCGAGCAGGACACGGATTTCGAAGCCTGGCGCGCCATCGACGACGTCGTGATGGGTGGTGCATCACGCAGCACGCTGCAGCGTTATGCGCCGGGCATCGCGTCGTTCAGCGGGATCGTCTCACTGGACTTCGGCGGCGGGTTCGCGTCGGTGCGCACGCAACCGCGCGCATGGGCGACGGCGGGTACGGAGTCTTTCGTGCTGCGATGTCGCGGCGACGGCCGCCAGTACAAATTCATGGTGCGCGTGGACGATGGCTTCGACGGCGTGCAGTACCAGGCGCGCTTCTCGCCGCCACGCGGGCAATGGGTGGAGCTGGACTTGCCGGTGGACCGGTTCGTCGCGAGTTTCCGCGGGCGGCCCGTACCAGGCGCGGGACCGCTCGATCCCGCGCGAATCCGCCAGCTGGGGTTCATGATCAGCGACCGGCAGGCGGGGCCTTTCGAGTTGCTCGTCGAGTGGATCGGCGTCACCCGGAAACAGGGGACACTCCTCGATCCCCGGAAATAGGTGCGTGTCCCCTGTTGCTAGAAGTGGCCTTTGGTCTCGACGACGAACTGCACGCTCTCGATGTCGTCGCCGCCATCGAGCGGAAACGCCAGGTCGATGTGGATGACGTTGCCGAACGCGGAGCGGCTCGAGCCCAGGCGCAGGCCGATGCCGACGTCCTTCAGCAGTCCATCGCTTGTAGCGCCGGTGACATCGGTGCCCCAGGTGCGTCCCATGTCGAAGAACGCCGCGCCGGCGACGCGGAACAGCCTGAACGGGTACCAGTCGGTGTAGTAGCGCTCCTCGAGCGTGAGCAGCGCCCTCGACGTGCCAGCCTGGTAGCGCAGCGGATAGCCACGCAACCCTTCTTCGCCGCCGAGGACCAGCTGGTGGTCTGCGTCGAGTTCCTCGCTCACGGCCCCATTGATCGTCGCAAAGAACTTCGTCTTGTCCGACGTGCGCGCATAGTACCGCGCCTCGGCCGACAGCACGGCGTTGCGAAGGCCCTCGTTCTCGACGCGCCCCGACGCCACCGAAGTCACGAACAGCGAGCGATCGCTGCCGAAGTCCCAGCCGTTTTGCGCGTAAGCGCTCATCATCAGCGCGTCGCGATCGGATCCCAGCGCCTCTGCGGCGTAACCGAGACGTCCGCCGGCCCGCAGGCCGAGCAACACGTCTTCCGTGCGCTCGATCTGGTCCTGGTTCGTGCGTTCCTGGAAGACGTCCTCGATCAGGTCGAATCCAATCCAGGGGTAGGCGAGTTCGATGTCTTCGGGTAGCGGGCCGCCGAGCGGAGAACCCACGACTTCGGCATAGCGATTGCGGTGATAGGTCGCGCCTGCAGTCCAGCGCCGGACCCAGCCGTCGTCCCACCCCCGGGACCAGCCGCCATACGCCTCCGCGAACTGTTCGTCCTGCTCGAACTCGCCGATGTTCTCGCCGTACGCATAGCGGGGCTCGTTACGGATCGTATCGAGGGCGTACACGCCACCGGCGTGCTGCGTGTCGAGCGAATAGAACGGGTGATCGAGACGGATCGCCTGGGTGCTGCCGTCGTCGGCATCGCTATAGAGCACGCCGAACCGGGTCCAATTCGAAAAAAAGTGCGGATCGAAGAACTCGAAATTGAGCGACTCGCGGTCCACGTTGTTGTCCCAGCCAAAGGAGAGCCGCTGTCCGTTGCCGAGCAGGTTCTTCTCCTCGAGCTCGATGGACGACGTGTTCTCGCCACCCTGCCTGCCGAAATTGAGGCCGGGGTTCAGCGTCCAGTTGTCGCGCGTGCGGACTTCGAGATCGACCGTCTTGCCGTCGTAGGCGATCGGTCGGATCCATGCGTCGTACATGTAGTCGTTGGCGCGCAGGATGCGCTCGGTTTCCTGCACCAGGCGATTCACGTAGGGCTCACCGCTCTTGAACAGCAACTGGTGGCGGACGACCGGCTGACGCGTGTTGATGTGCAGCTTGTTGGCCGCGCGGTACAGCCACTTGTTTTCCGACGGGATCGACGGATCGAACACGTCGCCGATGGACACCCGGATCTCGCCGATGATCGCGCCCGCAGCCTCGAGCTCGGGACCGGACGGGATGCCGGCCGGCCAGTCGTGCATGACTTCCTTCGCCGCATGCGCGGGTGCTGCCGCGACGGTGACCAGCAGCAGGAACGGGAAGGCGGAGCGGCGGAGAAGTTGGACGATCAGGGCAGCAACACCGTCGAGCCGATGGTGCGGCGTTCGCCCAGGTCGCGATGCGCCTGCTGCACGTCCTGCATCGGGTAGGTCTGGCCGATTTCGATGCGCACGATGCCGCGGCCGATCACGTCGAACAGCTCGGCTGCGGACCTGAGCAGGTCGGCACGCTTTGCGATGTAGGAGAACAGCGTCGGCCGCGTGAGAAACAGCGAGCCGCGCCTGGCGAGTTCGAGCGGCGCGATCGGCGGCACGGGACCGGACGCATTGCCGTACGTCACCATGAGCCCGAGCGGGCGCAACGCATCAAGCGACGCGAAGAACGTGTCCTTGCCGACGGAATCGTAGACGACATGCGCGCCCTGCCCGCTCGTGAGTTCTTTGACGCGAACAGCCAGATCGTCGCGGCCCTGGATCAGCACGTCCTTGCAACCCATGGCACGCACCGTCGTTGCCTTGGCGTCGCTGCCGACGACTGCGATCACGTGCGCGCCGAGGTGCAACGCCCATTGCACGAGGATGCTGCCGACACCGCCCGCAGCAGCATGCACGACGACGACCGTGCCCTTGCGCACCTTGTACGTCCGGCGCAACAGCACCTGCGCCGTCATACCCTTGAGCAAGGCGGCAGCGGCGAGCCGATCGCTGACGCCTTCCGGCACCGGCACCAGGTTGGCCACGGGCAGCACGCGCTCGTCGGTGTAAGCGCCGGGGGTTGGTGAGGCATAGGCGACGCGGTCACCCACCTTGATGTCGCGCACCCGGGGACCCACGGCTTCAACCACGCCGGCGGCTTCGCGGCCAAGTCCGGTCGGCAGTTGCCCGCCGTACAGTCCGGTGCGCTCGTAAATGTCGATGAAGTTGAGCCCGACGGCCGTTTGCCGCACCAACGCCTCGCCTCGCCCCGGGGTGACGGACGGGAGTTCTTCCCAGCGCATCACTTCAGGACCGCCGTGGGCATGGATTCGGATGGCGTGAGGCATGGATAAGCCGCGGATGCTTCGGGAGACTTAAATGATGACGGCCGGCAACTCGGTCCGATAGTGGACCTTGCCGCATACTGAGATTATCCGGGTCAGACGTCGCCGAGACCGGGAATCAATCGCGGGAACCGCAAGTTTTTTCAGGGAGGCAGCAAGGGAGCGTCGACCAGGACGAGGTCGGCGACCGGTCGGCCGCCGATCAGGTGTTGCTGGAGAATCCGTTCGAGGTTTTCCGGCGTGCACTTGCGATACCAGACGCCCTCCGGGTAGACGACAGCGATCGGTCCGGCGACGCAGACCCGCAGGCAGTGCGCCTTGGTCCGCATCACGCCGCCGTCGACGTCGACCAGGCCCAGTTCGCGCAAGCGGCGCTTGAGGTAGTCCCAGCTTTCCTCGGAACGAGCGACGGGCGCGCATTTCTCCCCTGCCACGCACAGGAAGATGTGTCGCCGCTGCTGACCGAGGTGCAGCTTGGCGACGGCGCGTTCAAGCGCCTCGGCGGGAGATGGGTCGGTCATTGCTGCCTCGGTTCCGGCGGTTCGGAACCGATGCTAGCGCGCGGCTGGCCGCCGCGTCACACGACCATCACAGGGCCATCACAGGGCCATCACAGGGCCTGGTCGTCGGCCTCGCCGGTGCGGATGCGGATGGCGCGCTCGAGCTCGGAGATGAAGATCTTGCCGTCGCCGACCTTGCCAGTGCGCGCGGCCGCTACGATCGCCTCGACCACCTGGTCGACCAGCGAGTCCTTGACCGCGACTTCGATGCGCGTCTTCGGCACGAAATCGACTACGTATTCGGCGCCACGGTACAGCTCGGTGTGGCCGCGCTGACGCCCGAAGCCCTTCACTTCTGTCACCGTCATGCCGGACACGCCAAGTTCGGACAGGGCGGCGCGGACGTCGTCCAGTTTGAAGGGTTTGATGATTGCGCTGATCAGCTTCATGGACTTCGGGCTCCTCAGGTTCTCGTGTTCAATTGTCAGGCGGCCGGCCGTGGTCCCACGTCGTTGGAAACCGAAACGACCCACACCGCGCCGCCTCCCCTCGGGGGGACCTCGGACTGCTTATGCAGAATCCGTGCCTACCTGTGGTCAGGCCGAATTCTCAATCTTCCCGTGGGTGCCGCGCACCACCATGGAGCGCTGCCACCATCGATTGCTCAGGGCTGGTGCGCAAGGATAGCCACGCATCCAACCAGACGCACCCCCGGCCATGTTGCTTTGCGGCATCATAGGTCATCGGCAGGGTCCGTAGAGGCTGGCATGACGGAGCAGACGGTGGTGATTGTCGGTGCGAGCCACGCGGCAGTGCAGGCGGTCGATACGCTGCGTCGCGAAGGGCACACCGGTCGCATCGTCCTGGTCGGCGACGAGCCGTACCTGCCCTACAACCGGCCGCCGCTGTCCAAGAAGTACCTCGCGGGCGAATTGGAGCGCGAGAGGCTGTTGCTGCGGAGCGCCCAGTACTACGAGCAGCACCTGGTGGACGTGAAGCTCGGGCTGCGGGTCACCGCAATCGACCGGGCAGACCAGCGGCTGCGCCTGAGCGACGGCGCCGAACTGCGCTACGACAAGCTGATCCTGTGCCTCGGCAGCCGCAATCGCCTGCTGGAAGTGCCGGGTTACGACCTCAAGGGCATCCACTACCTGCGCACGATCGCCGACGTGGACGGCATCCGTGCCGACCTCCCCGGGGCGAAGAAGATCGTCATCGTCGGCGCGGGTTACATCGGGCTGGAAGCGGCCGCGTCCACCAGGCACCTCGGCCTCGACGTCACCGTGCTCGAAATGGCGGACCGCCCGCTCAATCGCGTGACGACACCCGAGATGTCGGCCTTCTACCTGCACCGGCACGAACGCGAAGGCGTGCGCGTGCTGTGCGGCATGTCGGTGTCCTCGTTCAAGGGGGACGCGACAGGCCATCACGTGACTGGCGTCGCCTGCGGCGAGCGTGAATTCGACGCGGACTTCGTCATCGTCGGCGTGGGTATCCTGCCCGAGACGACGCTCGCCGCGGCCGCCGGCCTGCGCTGCGAGAACGGCATCTGGGTCGACGAGCAGTGCCAGACCTCGGATCCGAACATCTACGCCGCAGGTGACTGCACTTTCCACCAGAGCGTGCGCTATGGACGCCGGCTGCGGCTCGAGTCGGTGGACAACGCCGTCGAGCAAGCGAAGACGGCGGCATCGAACATCTG
>JBAVIQ010000080.1:0-5636 GCA_049687035.1 Steroidobacteraceae bacterium | reverse complement strand
GTCGAGACCAAGGTCTACCCCAATCGCGGCGACATCGAACTGCTCGCCGAGGAGCTGCTGGCCGATTTCAGCTTCCGCACGCCTTATCGCGACTTCGAGCACAGCGTCAAGATGATCGCCGACGAGGTGAAGGCCCTCGTCAACTCCGGCAAGGAGCGCCGCGCGATCGAATCGGTCGAGGTCATCAAGCAAGTCTTCTACCAGATGACGCGCGCGTACCTCGTGGGACGCATCAATGGCCGCGGCTGGACGATGCCGTTCGTGGTTTCGCTGCGCAACGGCGACAGCGGCGTGGTGGTCGACGCCATCATGCTCGAGGAAGGCACGGTCAGCGTGCTCTTCAGCTTCACGCGCTCGTATTTCCACGTCGACCTTGCGCACGTCGGCGAGGTCGTCAAGTTCCTGAAGACGATCCTGCCGCTCAAGCGCGTCAGCGAGCTGTTCACCGTGCTCGGCCGCGCCAAGCAGGGCAAGACCGAGCGCTACCGCGAGCTGTTCGGCCACCTGCAGCAGTCGGACGACGACTTCATCCTCGCTCCGGGCGAACGCGGACTGGTGATGATCTGCTTCACGCTGCCGTCGTTCGATGTCGTCTTCAAGCTGATCCGCGACAAGTTTCCGTACCAGAAGAACATCCTGCGCGAGGACGTGCTGACCAAGTACGAGCTCGTCTTCAAGCACGACCGCGCCGGCCGCCTGGTGGACGCGCAGGAATTCAAGCGCATCAAGTTTCCGCGCTCGCGCTTCTCGGCGGACCTGCTCGGCGAACTGCAGAAGGAGGCCGCGCGCACGGTGCACTTCGAGGGTGACGACGTCATCATCGACCACCTGTACATCGAGCGGCGCATGACGCCGCTCAATCTCTACCTGCGTTCGGCGTCGCGCGAGGACGCAGAGAAGGCCGTGATCGAATACGGCCAGGCCATCCGCGATCTCGCGGTCACCAACATCTTCCCGGGCGACCTGCTGCTCAAGAACTTCGGCGTGACGCGCCACGGCCGCGTGATCTTCTACGACTACGACGAACTGTGCCTGGTCACGGATTGCCGTTTCCGCGAGATCCCGCAGTCGCAGCACGACGAGGACGACATGCGCGCGGACGCCTGGTTCTACGTCGGCGAGAACGACGTGTTCCCCGAGACGTTCATCAACTTCCTCGGGTTCGATCCGCAATTGAAGCAGGTGTTCCTCGATGCGCACGCCGAGGTGCTCACCGCCGAATGGTGGCGCGGCATCCAGGAGCGCCTGCGCGAGGGCGAGTTGCTCGAGGTCCTGCCCTACCACCGGCACCGTGTCCGGGTATTCAGCAGCCTCTGACTATGCGTCGCAGCCGCTGATGACGACGCCCGTCACCGCCTCCCGCGCGCCGCTCTGGCTGGTGGCACTGCTCTGCCTGATGGCTTTCGCGTTCCAGGGCACGCGGGGAATCTGGGAACCCGACGAAGGCCGCTACAGCTCGGCCGGCATCAACATGCACGACAGCGGCAACTGGCTCATCCCCACGATCGACGGCCAGCATCCACACCTGACCAAGCCGCCGCTGACGTACTGGGCGCTCGCCACGAGTTTTGCCGTGCTCGGCCACAACGAATGGGCGGCGCGCCTGCCAAGCGCGCTCGCGTACATCGGCTCGGGACTCCTCCTGTTCGGCCTGGGACGCCGGCTCTGCCCGCAGCAGCCGTGGCTGCCCGCCTTGGTTTGGGCCCTGTCGTTCGCGCCAGCCATCGCCGCGAACATCGTCTCGACCGACCCCCTGCTGGCCCTGTTCGAGACGGCGGCGATGTCTGCCTTCGTCGAGGCATGGTCACGCGAAGGTGCCGCGGCCCGTCGCTGGTTCGTGCTCATGTGGCTGGGCTGGGGCCTGGCTTTCATGACCAAGGGACCCCCGGGCCTGCTGCCGCTCTTTGCGACGATGCTCTACCTCGGCATCCACGATCGACCGCGCTTCCGGTCGATGTTCGTGCCCGCCGGGCTGCTGCTGTTCGCCGTCGTCGCGTTCACGTGGTTCGGCGTCGTGATCGCCCAGCAACCGGACCGGCTCGGCTATTTCCTCGGCTACGAGGTCTACGACCGTGTCTTCACGGCCGTCCATCGCCGCAATGCGCAATGGTACGGGGCGTTCGAGGTCTACGTGCCGATGCTCATCATCGGCGCGCTGCCGTGGTCGCCGCTGGCGATCGTCGCGGCTGGCGGCCCGGCCGCCGCCTGGCGGACGTTCAGGGCCCGCCTGCGGGAGCGCAATCGCGACTGGCTGCTGCTCGCGTACTGGCTGCTGCTGCCGCTCGCGGTGTTCTTCCTCGCGCGTTCGAGACTGCAGCTCTACGTGCTGCCGCTGTTCGTCCCGCTCGCGCTCATGATGGCGCGCGCGATGTCGGGTTCGCGCCAGGCCACAGGCCGGCGGCTGGCGTGGATCGCGGGTCTCACCCTCGCCGCTCTGGTCACGCTCAAGGGTGTGCTGGCGTACTGGCACACGGACCGGGACGCGCGCCACATCGCAGCGCAGGTCTCGACGCTGCTGCAGGGTCGTGCGGTGGACCGCATCGTGTTCGTCGGCATGCGTCCGTACTACGGCCTGAATGTCTATCTCGACATCCCGATCGAAGGCATCCAGCTCGGCGAGCGCCGGTTCGAGTATTCGAAGTACTTGTCCGAGGAAAGCCTCTGCGACGAGGTCCAGGACAAGGAACGGGACGTCTTTGCGATCAAGGCGCTGCGCACGGCCAAGTTCGACGCTGCCCTGGCAGCCTGTGGCGCGATGCCAGCGGCAATCGGCACCGTCTTCGCGGACGGCAACGACATCCGGTTCTTCGTCGTGGCGCGCGCGACTCGCTAGCTGTTTCGGGCTAGGATTGCCCATGACGACCCGCGGCCGGAGGTCCACCGGACCTGGCGCAGGTCATCGTTCGCCTAGGGAGGGAGACGGATGAAGCCGATGACCGGGCTCGCAAGCCTGCTCGCAGCCCCGTTGCTGCTCGGGCTCGCCGCGACGGCGGCCGCACAGGATGCCAACATCACGCAACCCATCGCGGACCTCGAGCGGCTGCTCGCCGCCGAACCGCTCGTGATCACGCAGGCCGAGATCAGCCGGCCGAAAGCCAAGGGCGATATCACTCTGCGGGCCGACGTGTCGTTCGGTGGCGCGCCGCCGTTGCGCGTCAAGTTGCGCAAGGCCGAACCCGGCGCCGACACATTCAACAACGTGCCGCGTTACGACCTCGCGGCCTACGAGCTGCAGAAGCTCTTCATCGATCCCGCCGAATACGTGGTGCCGCCGACCGCGCTGCGCTTCATTCCGCGCGCAGATTTCGCGAAGTACCAGCCCGACGTCGTCAGGACCTTCTCTTCCGCCGACCAGGTACTGGCCGTGCTGCAATACTGGCTGAGCGACATCACGGTGATCGCCGACGTCTACAACCCCACCCGGTTCGACTCGGACCCGCTGTATGCACGTCACATCGGGCAACTGAACGTGCTGACCTACCTGATCGAGCATCGCGACTCGAACGTTGGCAATTTCCTGATCGGCAAGGCTGCGACGGGCGCGCGCGTTTTTTCGATCGACCACGGCGTTGCATTCGCGTCCACCGACAGCGATCGGGGCGAGGCGTGGAAGGACATCCGTGTCAAGCGCCTGCCGGCCGATACCGTTGCGAAACTGCGCACGATTACCCCAGCGGTGCTGGAGCAGCGCCTCGGCGTGCTGGCGCAATGGAAGCTCGAGGGCACCCGATACGTCCCCGTCGCGCTCGGGCCCAACCTGTCTCCCTACCGCGGGGTCAGGCGCGAGGGCAAGGATCTGCAGATGGGACTCACGAAGAGCGAAGTCTCCGCGGTGAATCGCCTGCTTATACGGCTGCTGCAGCGTATCGACGCGGGCGAGCTCGCCGTCGTGGCCGCCCCGAATTGAGGACGCAAGGATGAACATGCACCGTCTGCCGGGGTTCGCGCTCGCGTCGCTGCTCGGCCTCGCCGCAGTCGCTGGCCTCGCCCGGCCGGTACCGGCGGTCGCCCAGGCGGCGCAGGTGCATTGGAGCGGCGTGGATCGAGTGGTCGCGTTCGCCGACGTGCACGGCGCCTACACCGAACTGATCACGCTGCTCCGCGAAACCGGCATCGTCGATGCGCAGGACCGCTGGGCCGCCGGACGGACGCACGTCGTGAGCCTGGGCGACCTGCTCGACCGCGGCGCCGAGTCGCGCAGGGTCTTAGACCTGCTGATGCGATTGCAGGGTGAGGCCCAGGCGGCCGGCGGGCAGGTGCACGTCGTGCTCGGCAACCACGAGGCGATGAACGTGCTTGGCGACCTGCGTTACGTCGAGGTCGGCGAATATGCTGCGTACACGGACGTCGAATCCGCGACCGAGCGCGCGGACCTGCGCAAGGCCTGGGAGGTAGCGCAGGGCGCCGAATCCGGGCCTGCATTCGACCAGAAGTTTCCGCCTGGGTATTTTGGTCACCGCACCGCGCTGTCGCCCAAGGGCAAGTACGGCCAGTGGCTGCTGTCGCTGCCCGTTGCGATCGCGATCAACGACACGCTCTTCATGCACGCCGGTCCGTCGAACGTCCTGCGCGGCATGAGCCTGCAGGAACTCAACCTGCGCTACCGGACTGCGCTCACCGAATACCTGGGGCTCGCCGACCGGCTCGAGCAGGCCAGGCTGTTGCAGCCAGGCGATGCCTTCCACGCCCGCTCGAAGCTGGCCCGGGAACGTCTCGCGGCGATGACGGCGGCCGCGGCGACGAACGGCGGTACGGTGGATGGTGCGCTGACCAACGCAGTGCAGCGGTTCCAGGCGGCCGACGACAACGCCCTGCTCTCCACGGACGGGCCCAACTGGTATCGCGGCGCCGCACTGTGCAACGAGGCAGCGGAAGCCGACGTGCTGCTGCCGCTGCTGCTGCAGTTCGGGGTGGCGCGACTCGTTATCGGTCACACGCCCACGCGCGACTTGCGGGCGGTCACGCGCTTCGACGGGCGCGTCGTGAAGCTCGACGCCGGCATGAATCGCGCGGCATACAAGGGCCGTGCAGTTGCGCTCTTCCTGCAGTCCTCCGGAATAAGCGTGCGCTACGCGGGCGAACCGGCCGTCACGCCGCTGAAGCCGGAAGGCCTCTTCGTCGCGCCCAACGAACTCGACGATGCCAGCGTGCTGGCCGCGCTGAGCGACGGCGAGGTGACGGTCTCGGGTTCGCGCGGGCCGAACGAGTTGAACGTCTCGGTCAGTCACGCGGGCAAGCGGATTCCCGCAGTGTTCCAAGCGCGCTCGGCGGATGCGGTTCGCAAGGAAATCGCGGCCTACCGGCTCGACCGGCAGCTCGGGCTCGGCATCGTGCCGGTCACCGTCGAGCGCGAAGTGCAGGGCCAGCGCGGCGTGCTGCAGGGGCGTCCGCTCAAATGGGTGACGCAGACCGAGGTGCAGCAGCAGCAACTACGTGGCGGCGGTTGGTGCAGTGCCGAGCCCCAGTTCCAGCTCGTCTATGCGTTCGACACGCTGATCGGCAACGAGGGGCGCACGCCCGATGCGCTGCTGTTCGACTCCGACGACTGGTTCGTCTACGTGACGGCGCACGATCGCGCATTTGGCTCGTCGAAGTCGCTGCCCGCCTACCTCAAGGCGCGTCCGCCGTCGCCGGGC
>JBAVIQ010000079.1:0-24964 GCA_049687035.1 Steroidobacteraceae bacterium | reverse complement strand
ATGTCGCCGCTCTTGATCAATGGCTCGAGGACCCGATCCTGCCCGCGCTTGAACAGCGCGGCGTTGTTGTCCGTCTTGGCACCGTAGATGCGCACGATGCGGCCCTTGCCCGGTGTCGGCAGGTGCTCGAGCAGGAACTTCGCCTGCAATTCGCCCACGTGCTCGTTGTCGAAGCTCACGTAGAGGTCGGGGTCGCTGTCGCGGATCATGCGGTCGTAGGCAATCACCGGGATGCCGGCGTCGTGAGCCATCTTGACACCCTTGGCCATTGCCGTGCCGTCGTGGGGCACGATCACCAGCACGTCGACCTTGTTCGTGATCAGCTTTTCGACGTCGCTGATCTGCACCGTGTCGTCGCTGTTGGCTGCGAGCACGCGCACCTTGGCGCCGAGCTCGCCCGCGCGCTTCACGAACATTTCGCGGTCAGCCTGCCAGCGCGCCTCCTTGAGCGTATCGAGCGACAGTCCAATGACGATCCCGTCGTCCTGACCCGCGCCTGTTGTCTTCCCTGCGCGCGAGGCAAGCGCGAGTCCGATCAGCACGCTGGCCACGAGCGACACGATCACCAGCAGGATGCGGATCTTCAAGGCTTCACTCCTGTTTGAATCGAATGGCCGCCCCGCCGCTGCTCGCCAGCGCGAGGTCGAGCGTGTCCGCCGCGGTCACTTTGCGCTTCTCGATCACCAGATCGTAAGGGTGCGTTTTCCAGTCGGCCTGCGGGCCATCGCGATAGATCTCCGCCACGTAACGGGCCTTCGGAGCGAGGAAGTCGAGCTTCAATGATAGCTGCCGCGGATTCTCGTCGGTGAGCGCGCCAAGGAACCAGTCGGGCTTGCCGCGCTGCTTGCGTGCCACAGCCACGAATTCACCGACCTCGCCGGCGAGGCCCACGCTTTCGTCCCAATCGGTCGGCACGTCCCTGATGAACTGGAATGCATCCGGGTGCTTCGCGTAGTTCTCGGGCAGGTCGGCAGCCATCTGCACGGGGCTGTAAAGCACGACGTACAGCGACAGCTCCTTGGCCAGCGTGTGCTGCACCCGGTGCTGCGGATCGTAGCCATCGAGGTCGACGATCCCAGGCGTGTAATCCATCGGGCCGGCCAGCATGCGCGTGAACGGCAGGATCGCCACGTGCTCGGGCGGATTCACGGGATTGCCCCAGGCGTTGTATTCCTGGCCGCGGGCGCCCTCGCGCGAGATCCAGTTCGGGTACGTGCGGCGCAGGCCCGTGTCCTTCACGGGCTCATGGGCGTTGATGCTGATCTTGTGCCGCGCGGCTTCGCGCAGCACGCGCAGGTGATGATCGACCTGGAACTGGCCGTCATGCCACTCGTGCTGCTCGACGCCGTTGTCGTCGATGCGACGGACGTCGCCCGCATCCGCCACGTAGCCGGTCTTGACCTGCCGCACGCCCATCGACTCGTAGAGCGCGAACGCCGCGGGCATCTGCGGCTCGTAATTGCCCACGTCGGCCGAGGTCTCGTGATGACCGACGAGACGCACGCCTTTGCTGCGCGCGTAGTCGGTCACCGCCTTCAGGTCGAAGTCCGGGTACGGCTGCGTGAACTTGAACAGCTTGCCGTTGTAGAACCAGTCGCCGTCCCAGCCGACGTTCCAGCCTTCGACCAGCACGCCCTTGAACCCGTTGGCTGCGGCGAAATCGATGTAGCGCTTCGTCTCGGCTGTCGTGGCGCCGTGCTTCGGGCCGGATCCCCACGTGGCCTTGTTGATGTGCATTGCCCACCAGATGCCCACGTACTTGCCGGGCTCGACCCACGACACGTCGCCGAGCGCGTTCGGCTCGTTCAGGTTCAGGATCAGGCTGGAATTCAGCAGCGCAGCCGCCGTCGGTGCCACCTGCACGGTGCGCCACGGCGTCTTGAACGGAGTGCGTGTCTTGACGCGGATGCCGTCGGACCAGGGGGTGAGGCTGGTACGGAAGATGCCGGGCCGGCGCTGGTCGAGCACGTAGGCGGCGTAATCGACGAGCGCCGCTTCGTGAAAGCTCAAGTGCGTGCCGTCGGGCAGGCGCACCGTCATCGGCGTGTGCGCCAGCGGCACGTCCGCGAGCGGAGTGCTGTTGTAGAGGTACTCGTAGCGGTTCCAGCGGCGACCCGGAATCCACCACGCCTTGATCTGCTGCTTCGCGTCGTCGAGCCGGAATTCAGTGAGTTCGTCGGTGATATTGACCGCGTCGTAGCCTGGCTGCTGCGGCACCTCGTAACGGAAGCCCAGGCCGTCGTCGAACACACGCACCCGCACGCTGAACTGCCGCGCGGCCCCCTTGGCGGACTCGAACTTCACGAGGAGTTCGTTGTGGCGGTCACGCACATGGCGGCGCTCGCCCCACGGCTGCTCCCAGGTATCGTCGTGACTCGAGGTCGAGGTCGTTGCCACGCGAAAGCCGTCGTCGAAGGCGGGCTGCGACTGGAAACGCATGCCGAGAAAACCGCCCGGCATGATCTCGACGCCGTTGCGCGCGACCGCGTAGCGAGGCGAGCCGTTCTTGTCGACGTCGACGATGACGGTAATCTGCCCGTCAGGCGAGCGGACCGTCGCCGGCTCCGCTGCGGCCGTCATGGCAGCGAGCAGGGTTGCGAACAGGAGCGAGGCACGGCGCACGGTGGCTTTCATCGACGGTTCCCCCTGCCTTGCGAGGAGCAGACCGGGACCGCGTCCGCCGCTGCGGCCGTCGATCGCTGCTTCCCCCGAAGCAGCAGGCAGTCTAGCAATGAACCGGGGGCCGGCTCCCGGCCAACGTTCAATGCAAACGTATTCAAGACCTTGTGGCCCAAGCGGCCGGAATGATTCACTGCGGCCTACGTTCAGGAGACTCCCCGATGCTCAGGCCGATGCTCAGGAAATGGCTGGCAGTGCTGGTTCTCGCGCTCGCTGCGGCGACGGCGGTTGCGGCCGACCGGATCGAACGGGTCGAGCCGTCGTCATGGTGGGTCGGCATGAAGGACGACCGTCTGCAGCTGCTGGTGCACGGCGACCGCGTCGCCGACCTCGCGCCCCGGCTGTCCTACCCAGGTGTCGCGATCACCGGCGTTGAGCGCGTCGAGAACCCCAACTACCTGTTCGTCAACCTGCGCATTGCGCCGGAGACGAAGCCAGGTTCGTTCCGCATCGACTTCATGAAGGGCCGCTCCAAGGCGGCGAGTCGCACGTACGTGCTGAGCGCACGTGAGCCCGGCTCCGCGGACCGCGTAGGTTTCGGGCCCCAGGACACGATCTACCTCGTGACTCCTGATCGCTTTGCGAACGGCGACCCGTCGAACGATACGGTCAAGGGCATGCCGGACGGGCTCGACCGCTCGAAGCCGCTAGGCCGCCACGGCGGCGACCTCAAGGGCGTTGCGAACAGTCTCGATTACCTGGCGGGCATGGGTTACACGCAGCTCTGGCTGAACCCGGTGCTGGAAAACAACCAGCCCGAGATCACCTACCACGGCTACGCGATCACTGATTTCTACAAAGTCGACCCGCGCTACGGCACCAACGAGGACTACCGTCGGCTCGCGGCCGATGCACGCAAGCGTGGCATCGGACTGGTCATGGACATGGTTCTGAATCACTGCGGCTCCGCGCACTGGTGGATGCAGGACCTGCCGAGCAAGGACTGGTTCAATCACGACAGCACGTTCTCGCCCACCACCCACGTGCGCGAGGCACTGCAGGACATTCACGCCGCAGAGGTGGATCGCCGCACGTTTGCCGACGGCTGGTTCGTCGCGACGATGCCGGACATGAACCAGCGCAACCCGCACCTGGCGACGTACCTGATCCAGAACAGCCTCTGGTGGGTCGAATACGCCGGGCTCTCAGGTATTCGCGTCGACACGTATTCCTACTCGGACCGCGCCTTTCTCACGGAATGGTCGCGCCGCGTGACGCAGGAGTACCCGAACCTGAACATCGTCGGCGAAGAATGGAGTTCCAACCCGTCGACGGTGGCGTACTGGCAGCGCGGCCGCAATCCGCCGGACGGTTACGTGTCGTACCTGCCGAGCGTGTTCGACTTCCCGTTGCAGGAAGCCGTCGCGATGGGCCTCAAGGAGCCCGAAGGCTGGGGCACCGGGTTGCGCCGCATCTACAAGGTGCTGGCGCAGGACAGCGTCTATGCCGATCCTTACAACCTGGTCGTCTTCCACGACAACCACGACATGAGCCGGATGCTCACGGCGCTCGGCGAACGCCAGGACCTGAACCGCATGGCGCTCGCGTTCGTGCTGACCACGCGCGGCATTCCGCAGATTTTCTACGGCACCGAAGTGCTGATGAGCAACAAGGGCACCGAAGACCACGGCATCATCCGCAGCGACTTCCCGGGCGGTTGGCCGGGCGACACGAAGAACGCGTTCACTGGCCAGGGCTTGAGCGACGACGAGCGCGCGATGCAGGAATACACGCGCAAGCTGCTGCAATGGCGGCGCACCGCGCCGGCCATTCGCGACGGCAAGCTGACCCACTATGTACCGACCGACGGCGTCTACGTGTACTTCCGCCATGACGACACGCAGAACATCATGGTGATCCTGAATAACGGCGACGAAGCCCGCACGGTCGATACCAAGCGCTTCCAGGAATCGATCGGCAGCGCGGCGACCGGCACGGACGTGCTTTCAGGCCATTCGCACGAACTGTCCAAGGACATCGCGGTGCCCGCACGCAGCGCGACGATCCTCGAATTGCAGTGAGGTGAAACGATGTCGATCGCCTGCCGGACCGTGCTGGCCGCGCTGCTCATGATGGGCAGCCCGATCGTGCTCGCCGACACGGTGCCTGCGCCATCGCCGGTGTCCGGCCCAGGCGTCACCGGCACGGTCGTGCGTTACGCGGACATGCCGTCGGCGTATGTCGCCAAGCGCAACGTCGACGTCTGGCTGCCGCCGAGCTATGGCAAGGATCCTGCGAAGCGCTATTCCGTGCTGTACATGCACGACGGCCAGAACCTGTTCGACCCAGCCACGTCGTACGGCAACGTCGACTGGGCCGTCGACGAGGTCATGACGAGCCTGATCGAAAAGGGCGCGGTGCGCGAAGCAATCGTCGTCGGCGTCTGGAACACACCGAAGCGACGCGGCGAATACATGCCGCAGCGGCCCGTGCAAGGCAAAATCAAGTTTAATGTGCCCGGCGCGGAGGATCTCGATGCCGCGGACATCATCTCCGACCGCTACCTCGAGTTCCTGGTCAAGGAACTCAAACCGTTCATCGATACCACCTACCGCACCCTCCCCGGTCGGGCAGATACGCTCGTGATGGGCTCGAGCATGGGCGGTCTCGTCTCGCAGTACGCGATGAGCCAGTACCCGGACGTATTTGGCGGGGCCGGTTGTGTCTCGACGCACTGGCCGGCAGGGAACGGCATCGCGCTCGACGACTTCGCAGCGCACCTGCCCGATCCGGCCACTCATAAGTACTGGTTCGACTACGGCACCGCCACGCTCGACGCGTTGTACGAGCCGTACCAGAAGCGGGCCGATGAGATCCTGCACAAGGCCGGCTACGTCGAAGGCCAGAACTGGATTACGCGCAAGTTCGAGGGCGCCGAGCACTCGGAGAAAGCGTGGCGGCTGCGCGTGGACCAGCCGCTGGTGTTCCTGCTGGGCCGTTGACATCGTGCTGCATCGATGCGGCTCGATCTGCGGCTGAGCTTCAGTGTGGGCCGAGACGCAGCGTCCCGCCGGTCACGAGCGCCGCGTGCGAAATCGCGGTGCGCAGAACCGGCTTTCCATTCAGCGTTGCGCCGCCAGTGCTCGCGCGCTCGATGAACAACGTGCGCCCTGCGGCCAAGTGGACCCTGGCGCCCGACACCAGCGGAACCCCGGCGACGTACGTGCCACTGGCCGGCTGCACCGGATAGAAGCCGAGCGTCGCAAACACGAGCCACGCGCTCATCTGGCCGCAGTCGTCGTTGCCGACAATGCCGTCCGGACGGTCGGTGTAGAACTCGCGCGCGATGCGTTCGATCAGCCGCTCGCCCTTATCGGGCGCGTCCGTGTACGAGTAGAGCCAGGCGATGTGATGGCTCGGCTCGTTGCCGTGCGCGTACTGGCCGATCATCGCTTCCTGGCCGAGGTGCTTGTCGGGACTCGGCATCGACAGCGAAAAGAACGTGTCGAGCCAGTCTTCCAGGCCCTTCGGACCCCCGAGTACCTCACGAAATCCGAGCGGATCGTGCAACGCGGGTGTTGCCGTGTACTGCCAGGCATTGGCTTCTGTGTAATCGCCGGGATTGTTCAACGGCGACGTCGCACGCAGCGCGTCGAACGGCTCACGCCAGCGACCCCGCGAGTCCTTGCCGCGCACGACGCGCGTGGTCGGATCGAAGAGCAGCTTCCAGCCATCGGCGCGCCGCGAAAACAACTCGGCCGTCGCTGTATCGCCGACTGCAAGGGCGACGCGCGCCACCGCATCGTCACCGTAACCGTGCTCCATTGTCTTCGAGACGGCCTCGCCGTCCTCGAGATCGAACGGCAGGTAGCCGTACCGCATGTACAGCTTCCAAGAACTCTGGGCCCAGGCCGGCACACCGGGCCGCTCCTGCGTCGAGGATTCGATCATTGCCTGCAGTGCCTCATTGCGGTCGAAGCCACCGAAGCCTTTGGCGACGGCGTCCGCAATCACGGGCAGGGCCGGGTTGCCGATCATGGTGTGGGTTTCGCGACCCCAGGCGGTCCAGAGCGGCAGGTACCCCTGCTGCCGGTGGTGCGCGAGCATCGTGGTGACGAAGCCCGTTACCCGCTCGGGATAGACCAGCGTGTAGAGCGGATGTACCGCACGGAACGTATCCCACAGGCTGAACGTGCTGTCGTAGCGCCCGCCCGGAGCCTGGATCACGTCGCCGCGCGGACCACGTACGCGACCGTCGACGTCAGCGATGTCGCTCGGGTGCAGCAGCGTGCGGTAGAGCGCCGAATAGAAGATTCGCTTGGTGCGCGCGTCGGCTTCGATATCGATTCGGCCGAGCAGTGAATTCCAGGCAGAGTCGGCCTGGTCTCGCGCCGGGTCGAACGCGAGTCCATCGCTCGTCGCAAGATTCCGGCGAGCGCCTGCCACGTCGACGGTGGAAAGCGCCACACGCGCTTCCAGCACGCGTCGATCGCCGAGGTCGAACTCGAGCAGGTAGCGCGGCGCCAGTTCGCCGGGCTTCGGCGGCAGCTGCTGCTGCGCGACGATCGGTCGATCGAAGCGCACCACGAAAGAGGCTTCACGATCCGTCCAGCCGCGCGTGCGGACGGTGCCGCTCACCTCACCTGCTGTCGCATCGACCATCGACTGCGCGCTTGTCACGCGCGGACCATCGCCGTAGAGCAGGCCGTGCTGCACGTCGAGCAGCACCTGCACGCGACCGTCATCGCTGAAAGTGTAGCGATGGAAGGCAACACGTGACGTCGCGGTGAGCTCGACCGTCACTCCGTGATCGGGGAGCTTCACCGTGTAGTAGCCCGGATGCGCAGCCTCCGACGACTTGTCGTACTTGCCGGCGAAGTCGGTGGTGCTAGCGGACCAGCGCGTGCCAACCGCCGGCTGCAGCAGCAGGTCGCCGAGTTCCGGAATGCCGGCGCCACTGATGTGCGTGTTGGAGAAGCCAAGCATCGTCGGCGTCCGGTACTGGTAGCCACTGGTGTAGCTCCAGCCCGCCGTCGCCATGTCCGGACTCGGCGCGACCATGCCCCAGGGCATCGAGGCACCCGGCATGACGTGGCCGGTGCCATCGGTGCCGATGAAGGGATCGACGTAGCGCGTCAGCGACTCGGCAGACACGGCATCGAGAGCGCAAGCGGCGAGGATCAGTGTCACTGCGAGGCGCTGCCATGGCCATTGCGCGTGGTGAACGGTGGTCATGCCTTGTCCTCCCGATGGCCTGGACGTGCACGGAAGTCTGCCCGCCGCAGCGGCGCGCAGCCGATCGGCACGAGCGTGACGCCGCCACTGCGCAATCGCAACGGCGACACATGCCAGGGCCGATCCGGCGCGTCTGTCGCGACACGTTCGGGCACGAAGCCCAGGTCCGCGCGTGCGGTATCGATGATCGGCAGAGTTTCCTGCGACTCACGGTCATCGGCGAGCAGTTCGGCGTCCGGCCAGTCCGCTCGCGCCTGAACCGGCAGGTCACGCACGCGAAACGGGATCGGCTGCACGAACTGCAGCGGACCGCGCAGCACCGCGACTTCGCCGGCCGAATACCGCTCAGCGCGCACCGGCACATCGAAGCTCAGCGTGAAGGACGTGCGATCACTCCACCTACGCTCGATGACGATCCAGTCGTCCCTCTCCACACCGTCGATGCCGTCCAGATGGAATGCGCTCGCCCAGGCCGGTCGTCGCAGCCACAACGTCAATCGGCCGGGCGCCGCAGCCTCGACCGTAAATCGAACCTGGTCCTCGAACGGGTACTGCGTTTCCTGGAGGATGTTGAACGCCGCGCCGTCAATGGACGTGTGCAGGTCGCTGGGCCCGTACGCGAGTGCGGCCAGGCCGGGTGAGTCGGTGCAGCCCAGCCACATCGACGACACGTAGTGCGGCAACAGCCGCGTGGCATTCGGGTTGCAGCAGCACGCGATATCGTCGTGCGTAGGCGAGAGCTTGTAGCGTCCATGCTTGCCGTTCAGCAGGGAGTAACTGTCAGGCCGGTGTGCCGTCGCATCGACTCGTGTGTCGGAGCAGAGATAGGCGAGCGCCCTGCCGTCGGCGGTGCGCGCGCCCTGCGCGGCATTGAACGTGACGCGCTCCAGCCAGTCGCCGAACGCTGGATCCGCCAGGGCCTGCGCGCAACGACCGAGTCCGAAGACCAGTTCCGTGAGCGAGCAGTACTCGTAGCCTGCCTGCGGATGCGGCAGCCCGTGCAGGCTCTCGTCGCCGATGACCGCGCCGCTCGGCGTCGTGCTCAAGCGCAGTTTGTGCAGGGCCGACCGCAATCGTGATTCGTCCCGGCTGCCGAACGCCACCGCGCGCAGATGCTCGACCGTGTGAACAGCGTGGCCGTGCAGGGCCCGCATCGGGTCGGCGAGATTGGCCGCGGCAAAGTCGTCGTTCGGAAATGGCAGAGGCCATGCGTCGAAATCGCGGAGAAGATCCGCGGCGGCCGCCGCATAGCGCTGCTCGCCGGTGACCTCGTGCAATGCCTGCAGCGCATCGACATAGCAGAGGCCGTGAGTGACGCCGGTGCGGTCGTCCGTGGTGGACTTGCGTCCGAAGGGCGACCTCGCGCGACCGTACTGTTGGAGCATGAGGTCGACGGCTCGGCGCGCGGAATCGAGGCTGGCCGCGTCGCCGGTCAATTCATGGTGCGACAGCAGGGTCAGCAGCGCACGCGACTGCGCCCAGAGTTCGCCGTTCTCCACATCGCCGGTCCGGTAGCGCACTGCGGCTGTGTGAATGCCGAGGTAGCCGTCCGCGTCCTGTGTCGCGCGCAACGAACGAACCAGCGCATCGGCGCGCTCCCGGTGCTGTGGCGCGTCGGCGAGATTGGCCAGCAGCGTGTAGCCCCAGAGCCAGTTGCCCCGCGATTCGGCGTCCCACCAGGCGAGCTGGCCGTTCGCGGCGGCCAGCCGGTGTGCAAACAAGTCGCTGGCGACATGCGGACTCAAGGTATCGAGCCGGCCGGCAAACCCGTGATCAAGGTCCTGCCGCATCTGGGCCAGCATCCAGCCGCGTGGACGCACCGAACCAAGCGGCAAGCGGCGCAACCTCGTAGCCGGACCGGCAAGAGCGGGTTCGAAGACGTCTGCTGCAGCCGGCTGGGCTCGGCCAGACGATGGCTGCACGTCCACACCGACCGCGAACGTTGGCGCACCAGCGACGGAGGCTGCAGCAGCCAGCACGAAATCCCTGCGGGTCATTGCTGTCACCTGCTGCGTTCCACCAGCCTGCGAGCGACAACCGTATTCATGGGAGCGGCCAGATCACCGGGTTCTTGTGGGTGTCGATGACCGCGCCGGGAACGGCGCCAGGGCACCACTGCTCGTGGTCATTGACCTGCGCAGTATTGAGCGCGGGAACCAGTCGCATCGCCGCGTCCATGTAGATGACCGTCATGACGGAGCGCGCCCGGTTCGATGTGTTGGCAGCCGCCTTGTGAAACGTCCACCCGAGGTGAAAGCTGACCTCGCCAAGGTCGAAACCGCCACTCATGAACTCGAGGCCGTGACGCGCCATGTTGGCACTGATCTTTTCTTCGCTTTCATCAGAGATGCCGAGATCGCGACCGAGCTCGACCCACTGGCTGCGTGCGAAGAAACCGAGCGGACCCATCTCCGGCGGCACCGCCTGCAGCGGAATCCACGCCGTGACTGTACGATCGGAGGCAAGCGGCCAGTAGTACTGGTCGGCATGAGCCGGCGTGATGCCGCCGCCCGGTTCCTTGTACAAGCTCTGGTCGTGGTACAGGCGCACGCCCGTCACTTCCAGCAACTCGGCAGCGATGCGCGCGAGCCGCTGGCCCATGACGAAGCGGCCAACCAGCGGACTGCGCTCCCACAGGTTCATCACCTGCAGGAATGCCTTGTCGTACGTCGAGCGCTCCTCGAGCGGCTTGTCCTGGGTATTGAGCCCGATCGTGAGGCGCGTGATTTCGCGGCCGTAGTATTCAAGCGTTGCACGCGACAGCACGTCACGCAGCTTGATGAACCCGTGCTCGCGGAAGAACGTGACCTGGTCCGCCGTCAACGGGTAATGACTGTCGGTATCGATCGTCATCGCGATGCGCCTCGATCAGGCAGCGAGCCTGAGGAAAACAGCGGAATGCGCTGGCAAGTCGACATGAGCGCACCGCGCGCTCGCCGACTGCACCGCCAGGATTGCCTCGCGCGCGCCCTTTGGTGCAAGCACCTGCCGCGCAACCGCACCAAGGTTGAAAGCCAGCCACAACACGTCGTCCTGGTGTCGGCGCCGCACGATCAACAGCGAGTCGTCGGCCTGCTCGACGTCGAAGTTGCCAAGCCGAAGCGCTGCATGCTGTCTGCGCAATGCAAGCAGCGTGCGCGTGAACGCAAGGGTCGACGACGGATCCCGTTCCTGTGCATCGACCGCCAGCGCGCGATGCGCGAAGTCCAGGGGCAGCCATGGCGTGCCGTTCGTGAAGCCTGCACTCGACGCGGCAGCCTCCCACGGCATCGGCGTGCGGCATCCATCACGGCCCTTGTTCAGGGGCCAGTGCGCCTTGCCGAACGGATCCTGCAGGTCCTCGAAGGCGACCGCGCTCTGCGGCAGGCCGAGTTCTTCGCCCTGGTACAGGAAGATCGTGCCGCGCAGCGCGACGAGCAGAGCGAGGTACAGGTGCGGCGTTGCGCCGGGGCCCGCTTGATCGGTGACGGTGGCCAGCGTCCCGGTGCCGCCGAAGGCGAACGAACCCCCTCCACCCGCGCCCCAGCGCGAGGCCACGCGTGGCGCGTCGTGATTCGACAGTGCCCAGGAGGGCCAGGCGTGTGCGCCGCCCGTCGATTCCTCTGCCCAGGGTGCGAGGCACGTCGCAACGTAGGCAGGATCGTGCCGGTCGCCGAGCAACGCGAACGAGTAGGCCGTGTGCAACCGGCTCGCACCGTGTGTGTACTCGATCATGCGAGGCAGGCTGTCCGCACCACCGATTTCGCCGACTGCCATGCGACCCGGATAGCGGTCGAGCAGCGCACGCAATCGCTCCAGGAACGGCAACGTCTCCGGTCGATTCGCGTTGTACTCGTGGCGCTGCATCAGCACCGGCGAGTCGCCGGCTTCCCCCGGCGGCAGTGCGGGGTTGTCGCGGAGCGCGAGGTCGTGGAAGTACAGGTTGGCGGTGTCGAGGCGAAAGCCGTCCACACCACGGTCGAGCCAGAAGCGCGCGACGTCGAGGATCGCGTCCTGCACGGCGGAGCAGTGGAAATTCAGGTCCGGCATCTGCGGCAGGAAGTTGTGCAGATGGTACTGCCGGCGACGCGGTTCCCAGCGCCACGCGGACCCGCCCATCCAGCTCTGCCAGTTGTTGGGCGGCGTGCCGTCGGGCTTCGCGTCGGCCCACACGTACCAATCGGTGCGCGGGTTGTCGCGGCTCATGCGGCTTTGCTGGAACCACGGATGCTCGGCGGCCGTGTGCGACCACACCTGGTCGATGATCACCTTCAGGCCGAGCGCGTGCGCCTGCGCAATGACGGCGTCGAATTGCGCAAGGGTGCCAAAGACTGGATCGACGCCAAGGTAATCACTGACGTCGTAACCAAAGTCGCGCATCGGCGATGGAAAGAACGGGGACAGCCAGATGCCATCGACACCGAGGCTCGCAACGTAGTCGAGACGCAGGAGTACGCCCGCGAGGTCACCGACCCCATCGCCGTTGGTGTCCTGGAAGCTGCGCGGATAGATCTGGTACAGGGCGGCGCCGCGCCACCAGTCGGCGTGCTGCATGACCGGGTTCTGCGTGAGTGCTCTGGACTCAGTATCGTCGGAGCATCCACGCCAATGTTCGCCTGGAATCACCGGATTCGACTGTTTTATGACATTTGATTCACCCGAACGAATCTCTGCATGTCGTCTTCGAACCTGACGGTTGGCGGCGGAACCTGCGATGCATGCGGGTCATGCGCCGGACCGGAACTGTCCCGCGTCATACGGGGGGACGGCACCGGGCCGCGAGGCAACGTAGGCCGCGAGACGCGCGGCGCGCTCCATCGCCAGCGACACAGGGCGTCCGACCAGCAACTCGGACAGCAGCATGGCAAGGAACGCATCCCCGGCACCGATCGTGTCGACCACCGCGGTAGCGAAGGCAGCCTGCCGCGTCCACCGGCCCTCGTGCCACAGCACCGCGCCTTCAGCCCCGCGCGTGATGCACATCGTGGTCGTGCCAAATTCCAGCGTGAGGAGCTCCTGCAGCTGCTCAGGCTCGGGCTCGATGCCAAACCAGCGGGCGATGGCAGCGAGCTCGTGCTCGTTCAACTTGACGAAGTCCGCACGCTCGAGCGAACGCATCGCAACGTCACGACCGGCGTGCGGCGCGCGCAGGTTGACGTCGAGCACGCGCCATTCGGCGGCATCGAGGATGCAGTCGATTGCGCTGCGGCTGGCCGGTGAGCGTTGCGCCAGCGTTCCGAACACGACGGCACGCGATCGGCGGGCAGCGTCAAGCACGGCTGCGCCGGCCTCGATGCGGTCCCACGCGGCGGGTTCAAGGAACGCATAGGACGCTGAGCCCGTCGCATCGAGCACGGCGCGCGCTTCGCCTGTGGGTAGCTGAGCGTCGGTCTGCACGTGGCTCGTGTCGAGATGCAGCTCATTCATGCGCTCAAGCGCCAGGTGGCCACGCAGATCGACGCCAACCCGGCTCACCAATGCAGCAGGCGTGCCGAGACGGACGAGATGCGCAGCGACGTTGAGGGGTGCACCGCCCAGGAACTCGCCGGTGGGCAGCACGTCCCACAGCGTTTCGCCGACGCACAGCACGGGTGCCGGAATCATCACTGCGAACTCTGCATGTGGCAGCGTTTACGCTGGAACGGCATTGCCGCGGCTTGCGCGCGCCACGTGATCAGGGGGGACGTCATGCCCGCAGCAGCGGCAGTACCGCATAGCACGCGCCGGTCGTGTGGTAGTCGACCTTGCCGGCCGGACTCTTTTCGTCCGTCGTGTTCACGTTGTCGCGAGTCAGCAGCCGGAACCAGGCGCCGTGCCGGTGATCGATCCAGTGTTCCCAGCAGTAGGTCCAGAGCCGGTCGTACCACGCCCAGTACTCGTCGTTGCCGGTGCGATGCGCAAGCACGGCAGCAGCCGCCAGTGTCTCGCATTGCACCCAGTGGTACTTGCGATCGTCGCAGATCGATAAGTCCGGACCGAAACCATAGTAGAGACCGCCATACTGACCGTCCCAGGCGTGACGCACGGCCTGACCGAACAGAGCTTCGGCGCGTGGCAGGAGCCAGGACAGCGGCAGATGCCGCTCGAGCGTCAGCAGCAGGCGCGTCCACTCGGTGAAATGCCCGGGTTGATAGCCCCACGGCCGGAAGATGTTCGTGCGATCGTGGCGGTTGTACTCCCAGTCAATCGACCAGTCAGCGTGGTAGTGCTCCCAGACCATGCCGTCGGCGAGCGCAGCCTGCCGCACGACGATCGACTCTGCGATCACGGCGGCACGTTCCAGGAAGCGCCGCTCTCCCGTCGCTTCGAACGCGGCGAGGCAGGCCTCGGTCGCGTGCATGTTCGCGTTCTGGCCACGGTACGGCGAAAGTTGCCAGTCCGACGTTGCCTCGTCCGCATAGAGCTGGTGCTCGGGCTGCCAGAACCGGCGCTCCATCAGCTCAAACGTTTCGTCGAGCCCGATCCGCGCCTCTGCCACGCCTGCTGCCAGCGCGTGCGCGAAGGCCAGCAACACGAACGCGAGTCCATAGCAGTGGTTGGTGTCGTCCGTTACCGTTGCACGTCCGTCGAACCAGTCGAGTTGCCAGGCGTATCCGCCGGTGGACGGATTGCAGTGAGCAGCGCGAACGAACGCGATGGCGTGGCGCGCATAAGCTGGGAACTGCGGCTCGTGCGGAAAGTGACGTGCCGCCATGCCCCAGAGGAACACGAATCGCGCACTGCTCACGAGATGACGCGTCCGGCGATCGTAGACCGTGCCGTCGTCCTTGAAGAAATGGAAGAATCCGCCGCTCGGATCGAACGCTCGCGGATCGTAGAACGACAAGGTGTGCCGCACATGCTCGAGCAGGGCGCGGCGGCTCAGAAAATCGGGCAGCGCTGGAATCACCGCGTGGCCTCGGCGATGGGGAGCATTTCCGCATATGGATCCGGTCTCGGGCCGAAGTATCGCCTGAGGCCGGGTCGGGCGTCCCGCCGGTGACGGCCGATATCGACTGTTTTATGACTCACCTGGCCCTATGATTGGCCCGTGAAAGTCACCCGGGAACATGTCAGTCATCCGGACCAGTCGTTCCGGTACCTGCGCTTCGAGACACCGCGCTTTGAGGGCGAGCCCCACCGGCATCATCACCTCGAATTGACCTGGATCGAAGCGGGGGCCGGACTGCGGTTCGTCGGCGACAACGTTGCCCCGTTCGAAGCGGGCGACCTTGTGCTGGTCGGGGCAAACACGCCGCACTGCTGGGTGAGTTCGCGCAACCGCCCTGGGAGTGCCGCCACGGTGCTCCAGTTTGCACCCGAACTGTTCGCTCACGACTCGCTGCCGGAACTCGCGCGACTGGCTCCGCTCGCCGAGAAATCAGGCGTGGGGCTGCGCGTGGCTGGCGCCGTGCACCCGCGCATCGTTGAACTCCTTACCGACATGCGAATCACCAGCGACATCGGTCGCCTGGCGGGACTGCTGCAGATACTCGAACTGCTGCAGGCGCACGAAAGGTCGCTCACGGCGCTCGCCCATTGCTCGATGCAGGCGCATGGCGCGCGTGCAGGCGACGGCCGCGATGACCGGCGGATTGATCGCGTACTCGGCTGGATTCACCGGCAGATCGCCCAGGAACTGACCGTTGCGGGGGCAGCCCGGATGGCGCGAGTGACTCCCGGCGCGTTCAGCCGTTATTTCCGGCACGAGGTCGGCAAACCGTTCACCGAGTACGTCAATGACGTCCGCTGCAGCGAAGCCTGCGTGCGGTTACGGCGAACGGACAAGGCAGTGGCCGTCATCGCGCAGGAATGCGGGTTCGCCACGCTCTCGCATTTCAACCGGCAGTTCCGTCTGCGCCACGGCGTGACGCCGCGGGAGTTCCGCGCGAGCGGTTGAGCGACGGCGCACCTGCTGGCTCGATGCATTACACTGCCGTCGCGGCATGGCGAGCTGGGCCGCTGACGTAGCCAGTCCTCGGGGGAGAACACGATGCTCGGCATGCAGCGCAAGCTGTCGACGCCTTTCCTTGTCCTGCTCACGCTGCCGGCCACCGCCATGGGGTTCGCCCTGTCGGTGCAGATCTCGGTGCTGAGCTGGATCCTCGCCACCGAGTACAAGCTCGACCTCCACGAGATCGGGATCGTGTGGGCGGCCGGGCCGCTCGCCGGCATCATCGGCCAGCTGCTGATCGGCGTGATCAGCGACCGCGTGTGGTTCTGGGGCGGACGTCGCCGGCCGTTCATCATCGTCGGCGGCATCCTCGCTGCGCTGATGATCCTCGCCCTGCCCTACATCGGGCTCATTTCGCAGAAGCTCGGCTTCGATGCCGTAATCGGCGTTGCCATCGCGGTTGCGCTCGCGCTCGACCTCTCGATCAACGTCAGCTTCAACCCGACGCGGTCGATCATCACCGACGTGACGCCCGAAGGCATCGCGCGCACGCGTGGTTACACGTGGATGCAGACGGTCTCGGGCTCGTTCGGCGTGCTTGCTTACGCGATCGGCGCCGTGTTTGGCAACTTCGCACTGATCTACGTCGCGGCGGTGCTCGTGGTCCTGTTCTCGGTGGTGCCCGCGCTGCTGATCGAGGAGCCGCGCGTGCTGCCCGGCACGTCGGCAGCGGAAGCAGCGGCGGGCGGCAAGCGTGGGGGCGACGGCTTCTGGGACCTGCTGCACCTGATCCGTCCGTTGTGGGCGTTCCTGGTCTACGACGTCGTGGCGATGGGCCTGAAGCTCGCGGGCATTCAGCCGCCGGGCCTGTGGCTCGAGGCGGCATGCGTCGTGTTCGCGCTCGTGCTCTTCTGGCAGACGCTGACCGCGAAGAGCCGGGGCGCACAGTTCGCGCAGCAGGACCTGACCGACTTCCGCAAGGTGCTGGCCGCCAACTCACTTAGCTGGATCGGCGTCCAGACGATGTTCGTCTACATGATCGCGTTCGTGCAGCAGCGCTTCCCCGAACTGGACGACAACACGACGGGCAAGGTGCTGTCGACGAGCTTCCTGGCGCTGAATGCGGTCGCCGCCGCACTGCCGGCGCTGGTGCTGTTACCGCTCGCAAAGAAGTACGACGTGGTGAAGGTGCACTCGTCGTGCCTGGTCGTCATGGCGGCGGGCTTCGCTGGCGTCTATCTGTTCGCGCACTCGGCGATCACGCTGTACCTGCTGATGGCCGTCATGGGCATCGGCTGGGCCGCGATCGTGAGCCTGCCGTTCTCGATCATGTCGCAGCGCGTCGACCAGGCGCGCATCGGCCTTTACATGGGCGTGTTCAACCTTTCGATCGTCCTGCCGCAACTCGTCGTGAGTCTCGGCGTCGGTACGTTCGTGAGCGGCGTGCAGGACAAGGGCTCGATCTTCCTGATCGGCGCAGTCAGCCTCACGCTGGCCGCAGTCGCATGGCGCAGCGTGGAGGGAGATGAAGGCCCTGCGGCGCCGGTGATTGTGGCGGCACGCTCTCACTGACGAGCCTGCGTTCGCGTCTTGTCCAGGAACGGCACCAGCTGGTCGCGCCAGACGCGGTACCCCGCCTCGCTGGGATGCAGGCCGTCGTTGAACAGGCTGCCGATCTGTTTGCCTGAGGCGTCCACGAACGCGGGATACAGGTCGAGCAGCGAAACGTAGTCCGCGTAGGGCGAACTGGCGGCCAGCGCCACGAGACGGCGATTGACCGGACGCACCACCTCGTGATTCCTGGACTCCTCGTTCGTAGGCAACAACGTCTGCAGGATGATGCGTGCACTTGGCTTGCCTGCATGCAGCGCGTCGATCTGACCCAGGCCACCCTGCACGCGCGGCTGCAGCCGATACAGCAGGTGCTCGGTGCAGCTTCACATCGGGCAGGCTCTTCGTGTCGGCGACGGCAGCATTGATGGCTGCCTCACGTTGTTGCCAGTACTCGACGCGCACATAACTGCTCGAGTCATAAAAAAATCCCCCGCGAGCTGAACGCCCGAGGGGGATTGTGGACCAGTTGCGAACGCCGTGCCGGCATCGAGCCGGCACGGGTCGGCGTGGGGATCAGAACCGGTAGTTCAGACCCAGCAGGTACTGCGTGCCGTACTCCTGGTAGTCAAGCAGGCGCTGCTTGTTTTCCGAGTATGCGATGTACGGCTCGTTGGTCAGGTTGTTGACCTGGAACAGCACCTGCAACCCCTCGAGCATGTTGCCGCCGAACGTGTAGCTCAACTGCGCGTCGGTGATCATGTCGGCATCCACGTAGCGCAGCGCACGCTCGTTCGCGAAGTTCGAGACTTCACCGATGTACTCCGAACGATAACGCGTGGCGAGGCGGGCGCCGAAGCCGTACTTTTCATAGTACAGCGTGGCGTTCCACACGTCCTGGGACAGGCCCGGCAACGGGATGTTCTGGGTCGCGACCGAGCTGATCGCACCCTGGATCTCGATGTCGCTGTCCGTGTACGAGTAGCTCACGATCGCGCCGAAGCCGTCGAGTGCGTCGGCGAACAGTTCGAAAGGAATCGACGCCGCGAACTCCATGCCCCAGAGGTAGCCGCCGTTGCCGTTGACCGGCTGGGTGAAGCGGCCCGTGCACTGCTTCGTGACGCCCGGCGGGAAAGCCGTGTCAGGGGTCGTCGCGCACAGTGCGGTGAAATCCTTCCCGTCGGTCGTCTGATTGTAGATGTAGGTATCCAGGTCCTTGTAGAACCCGGCGGCCGACACGTAGCCCTTGTTCTCGGCGAAGTACTTCTCGTACGACACGTCGAACGCCCAGGCGCTCCACGGGTCCAGTCGCGCGTTGCCGCCGCTACCGCCCGGCTCGCCGGTGGCGAAGTTGAATCCGCTCTCTTCCGTCGCCTTCAGCTGGTCCATGCGTGCGCGGGCCAGTTCCTGCGCCAGACCGACGCGGATGGCCTGCGAGTCCGGCAGGATAAACGCCAGGTTGATCTGCGGCAGGACGTCGGTGTAGTCCTTGCCGTCCGAAACGCTGTAGACCGTGTTGCCTGCGCCCGTGTCGACACGGAACGAGTCGGAGCTCTGGTCCGTGTAGATGACCTGCACGCCGACGTTGCCCTTCAACGTGACCGAGTCGGAGATGTCGTGGCTCAGGTCGCCGCGCAGGTAGGCGGTGGTAACCTTCTCCTCTACCGTCCAGAACTTGCCGGCAAGGTAGGAGAGCGTCTGCGGCGTCCCATAAACGATGGGCTGGAAGTACTGGCGCAACACGCCGTTCACGTTGAGCGCCAGCGCCTGGCCGGCATCCGCGTAGTTCAGGTTTGTGTTCCGCAGCAGGAATTGCGGGTCGACCTGGTAGGCCGTGTTGCCGATCGTGCTCAGGGGCGATTCCGGCGATTCCTTCTGCTTCGAACGGTCGCTGTAGTTCGCGCCGAACGAGACGCTCTGGAACCACCACATGTCGGCGGTGCGCGTCGCATCCAGCCGGAACGAGGTCAGCTCGTCCTCCGTACGCGGCTTCTTGGTGTAACCGGAGCCATAGATCGTCGGGCCGACCAGGACCTTGGTCGGGTCGGTGTAGTCACGCGTGAACGACAGCGACGGCATGTTGCTGTTGTTGCGCAGCTGGAACGTGCCCGTGTCGTACTGGTTGCGCGGCGCGGAACCGTTCGCGGGCAGCAGCGCGTACTGCGCGTTGATTTCCGGCTGCAGCTGGTCGCGCGTGGCCTTCGAATAGGCGATGTCGGCCACCATCGACCACTCGTCGTTCAGCGTGAACTCGTTGCGCCAGCCGGTCGCGAAGATCTCGTCTTCCGTGGTGAACAGGAAGTTGCGGACGAGTGGCAGCACGTTGTTCAGCGTGCCGGCGACAATCGTGTCGGCCTGGACCGTGGTGTTGGAGCGGCCGAACACCGTGCCATTCGGGAACGTACCGTCGCAACACGGCGCCGGATAGCCACCGAGATTGACCTCGAGGCTGCGCGCGTTGTCGGTCTGGTCCATCGTCGAGTAGTACAGGTCGATCACGCCGGTGTACATGTCGTTCGGCGCGAATTGCAGCGACGCCATCACGCCGTCGCGTTCCGTGGAACCCATGTCCGCGCGGACTTTCATGCCGTTCGTGACGTAATTGCCGGCCGTGACGCCCGGATTGTCGATGCAGTTGGCCGGAGAGCCGCCGCCGCAGCTGGCTGCGCCACCACTGCTGCCCGCCGCATTCCACGGCTCATACGTGCCGAAGCCGCGCGTCGCCATCGGCGAGTCGAGGTGCGCGTAACCAAAGGCGAAGCCGAGCTTGCCGTCCATGAACTGGTCGATGTACGAGAAGCTCGCGCGATACCCGGTGTCGTCCGAGTCGGCGCCGAGGTTGTCGTTCGAGTTCATCTCGCCGCGGATGTTCAGCGCGACGGCCTGCTTGCCGTAGTCGAGCGGACGCACGGTGCGCAGGTCGATCGTGCCGGCGAGGCCCTGGCCGACGAGCTGCGCGTCCGGCGTCTTGTAGACGACGACCTGGTTGATCAGTTCCGACGGGTACTGGTCGAACTCGACGCTGCGATTGTCGCCGGTGCTGACTTGCTCGCGGCCGTTCAGCAGCGCGGTGGTGAAGCCCGGATCCGTGCCGCGAAGGCTGATTGCCGAGGCGCGGCCTTCGGCGCGCTGCGAGGTGAGGCCCGGCATGCGCGAGATCGATTCAGCGATGCTGGTGTCCGGCAGCTTGCCGATGTCTTCCGCCGAAATCGCTTCGACGATGCTCATCGAGTCCTGCTTGACCGCGATCGCGCTCTCGATACCGGCGCGGATGCCGGTGACGACGATCTCTTCGAGTTCACCTTCGGCGGCCGGGGCCGCCTGCGCCTGCACCATGCCAGGCATGCCCAACGCGATGGCGATCGCGAGCGACAGCGCCGTGCGGCGGGTCGGATAAAGAATCGAACTGAAACGATCAGCGGCGCGCTTGTCGCCGGACTGCAAATACTTGGCCACGGCTAGTCCCCTGGTTAGAGAATGGTGTAGTGCTCACCCAACATGGGATGCTAATCGCCTAGCAAAACCACTTGCAATGGCGTGCAAACGTATTCATTGAATAATGAATCGCCGTTGCTGAGATGCAACACTTCGAGCTAGGCATTAACCCTGACGTGAGACTGTGCGGGCGGTATGAACGTCCCGCAGCAACGTGCGAACGGAGTCGCGGCCGAAGATCTCGTCGATCCGGCAGGCCATCTTGCGCTGCCAGTTGGCATGCTCTTCGTTGGTCCCGGGCACGTTGACCGGGTCCAACATGCCGATGAGGTCCTCGGCCTGGAGGACGACCAGGGCGGATGCGGTTCGCGCGAGATAGACGTGGATCGCGTGCGACAGCGCGTCGGTGTACGCGTCCGGTGCCGCCGTGGCAGCGGCCGGCTTCAGCCCGTTGGCCTCGAGCGCAGCCAGCAGCGCATGCCGGTCGCGCACGCGCTCTGCCGCGACGTGCTGGCGGGCTTCGTCGTTCGGGTAGAGCGACAGGCCCCGACGCAGCTCAATGTCGCCGCCCGACCAATAGCTGCGCAGGGTCGGCAGGTCGTGCGTCGTAGCGGTCGCAATCGCGCGGCGCGGATACTCGCCCGGCGCGATGAAGCTGCCGTCGGGGCGCTTCTCGAACAGCAGCACGCGATACGAGTACACGGCGCGATCATCCATCGCGTGCGACATCTCGGGCGGCACCGTGCCGAGGTCTTCGCCGACGACGAGGCAATCGTGCCGCTCGCTTTCGAGCGCCAGCACCGACAGCAGGTCGTCGAGCGGATAGTGCACGTAGCCGCCAGCGGTCGAACCGAGGCCCGCCGGAACCCACCACTGACGGAACAGCGCCATCACGTGATCTAGTCGCAGCGCACCGAAGTGCCGCATGTTCGCGGCGACGAGGTTGCGGAACGGCCGGTACTGTTCCGCCATGAGCACGTTCGGATCCTGCGGCGGGATGCCCCAGTCCTGGCCCATGAGCGCAAGCGCATCGGGAGGTGCGCCGACGCCGGCGCCCTTGCGATAGAGCGCCTGGTCGGACCACGTCTCGGATCCGCTCGGATTCACGCCCACGGCGTAATCGCCGTAGAGACCGATCGGCATGCCGAGCTTGCGGCCGAGCGCTTGCGCATCGCCCAGCTGTTCGTCGGCCAGCCACTGCAACCAGGCATGAAACTCGACCGACTCCGCGTACGACTGCTCGAACGCCTGAACTCCGGGGTGCGTCGGGTCGCGCAGTTCCTCGGGCCACATCGGCCAGCCCCAGTAGCGATGGCCATCGATCGAACGCATGTGTTCGTCGATGGCGTCGTGCAGCGCATGGCGACGCAGCGATTCGCCGCGCTCGACGCGGTAGGCCTGGAACTGCGCAGCGCGCATCGAAGTCTGCGCTGACTTGTCGCGACGGAAGTGCGCGTGCAGCAGCTTCAGGATCGGCAGCTTCGCCCGCGTGACGCCTGGATAGTCCACGCAAGGCGTCGCGCGCAGGCGCGCGAGCTCGGCCTGGAATCCGACGGCATGCACGACGGCCTGTGCCTCGGCAGAGTGCTCGAACTCCGCGACGCGCTCGATCGCGATGTAAAGCACGTTCAGGAAGTGCCGTGACGACGGGCTGTACGGGCTGAACTGCCAAGGATTGCCTGGGAACAACGCGTGCAGCGGATTGAGGCCGACAAAGGCAGCGCCCTGCTCCGCGCACGAACGCACGACAGCGGCCAGGTCGGCGAAGTCGCCGATGCCCCAGTTCTGCTCGGATCGCAACGTATAGAGCTGCACCGCCACACCCCACAGCCGCCCGCCATCGTGCAGGACCCTGGGTTCATGACAGGGCAGCGGCGCCACGATAAGTGCACAGGATTCGCTCGCAAAGCCGTCGAGTGCGCAGTGCAGCGTGTGATACCCATGCGGCAGGTTGCCGGGCAGCGGCAGGTCGCGCCTTGTAAGCCAGCGGCCGTCGACTTCGCACCGTTCGTGTTCCTGCAAATCTGCAGCGCGGACGCGTCCGCGAACTTCGTTGCCGCCGTCGACAGTGACGCGCCAGTCGAGTGCGTGCTCGAGCGAATCGGCAGGAACTGCCAGCGTCACACCATGGCGGTGGGGATGCACGACCGCCACGGGCGGCAACAGCGAACGCAGTCGCCCAGCCTCGCGTTCGTGCAATTCGCGCTCGATCGCTGCGACATCGGACGTGACACACCCCATCGCCGCCAGGATCGCTGTCTTGGTTTCACGGCTGATGTTGAGCAAGTCGCCGCGATAGTTGTGGTACGCGTCGCCGATGCCGCGTTGCCTGGCGAGTTGGTCGAGCAATGAGTCGAGCATTCGATACCGTCCGGTTGGCGGTCGCGACGATGCCCTACGTCAAGGGCCGCCGCAAGCGTATTGATCTGATCAGACGGGCCGCGATTCCAGCAGCACCGTGCTTTGTGGCTGCAGCGCAAGCCGCGTTCCGGCCGCGAGACTGGCGATGACGCGCGGCGGTTGTTCGTGACTGGTGTCGAACAGCACGCTCCAGGTCGAGCCTTCGGGTCCGGCCGGTAACGTCATCTGCGCAGGCTTTGCATCGGCGTTGAAGACGATGAGCAGGTCGCCATTGCGGCGGCTGCGCGCCGCGGCACCGTTCAGGAGCACCGCGATCGCAGCAAGCTCGGAATCATTCCAGTCGGAGTCGGTCATCTCGCGCCCGGACGGGTGCAGCCACGTCACGTCCTTGGTGTCCACGCCGCGCCGCGTGCCCTTGAGAAACGTGTCGCGACGCAACCAGAGGCGCGATTTGCGCAGGTCGATCAGGCGGCGCACGAACGCGATCAACGCAGAGTTGCGCTCCGCGAGCGTCCAGTCGATCCAGTTGATCTCGTTGTCCTGGCAATAGGCGTTGTTGTTGCCTTGCTGTGTGCGACCGAACTCGTCGCCCGCCATGAGCATGGGTACGCCCTGCGACAGGAACACGGTCGCGAGCAGGTTGCGGGCCTGGCGTGCACGCGTCGCGAGGATCACGGGATCGTCCGTCGGACCTTCGACACCGTAATTGGCGCTCAGGTTGTGGGCGTGACCGTCGCGATTGCCCTCGAGGTTCGCTTCGTTGCGACGGTCGCCATAGGTCACGGTGTCGTGCAGCGTGAAGCCGTCGTGCGCGGCGACGTAATTGACGCTGGCCGTCGGCTTGCGACCGCGGGCGCGAAAGAGGTCGCTGGAACCGGCAAAGCGCTCGACGAACGTGCCGACGAGCGGGCGGTCGCCACGCCAGAACGCGCGCACCGTATCGCGGTAGCGATCGTTCCACTCGGCCCAGCCGACCGGGAACGACCCGAGCTGGTAGCCGCCGGCCCCGACGTCCCACGGCTCCGCGATCATCTTGAGGTAGGCGAGCTGCGGGTCCGCACGCAGCGCCGAGAAGAACGGCGCGGCACGGCTGAACCCGTTTGCGTCACGACCGAGGATCGGCGCGAGGTCGAAGCGGAAGCCGTCGACGCGCATGTCCGTGGCCCAGTACCGCAGGCAATCTATGACCATCGCACGCACGGCAGGTTCGTCGAAGTTGATCGTATTGCCGCAACCGGAATAATTCTTGTAATGCGAACGGTTGTCGGCAGGCAACCGGTAGTAGACCGGGTTGTCGAAGCCGCGCAGGCTCAGCGTCGGTCCGCGCTCATTGCCCTCGGCGGTGTGATTGAACACGACGTCGAGAATGACTTCGAGTCCGGCTTCGTGCAGCGCGCGCACCATCGTCTTGAATTCGGTGACCGCATCGTCGACCGCGTAGCTGGGCTCGGGCGCGAACCACGCGAGCGAGTTGTACCCCCAGTAGTTCGCGAGGCCGCGCTCGGCGAGGAACTGTTCGCTCACGAATGCCTGCACCGGCATCAGCTCGATGGTGGTGACACCAAGCTGCTTGAAGTATTCGATGACCGCGGGCTCGGCGAGCGCCAGGAACTTGCCGCGCAGGTGCGGCGGCACCGCCGGATGCCGTTGCGTGAACCCCTTGACGTGCACTTCGTAGATGATCGTGTCGCGCCACGGTACGTTTGGCGAACGCACCTTCGCCCAGTCAAAGCTGCCATCGACCACTTCAGCGCGCGGCACGTGCGGCGCGCTGTCATCGGGCGAGGGCAGGCCGTCGCGACCGCTCACGGAGCCGTGCAACGATGGATGCCACTCGAAGGGTCCGCGCAGCGACTGCGCGCAGGGATCGACCAGCAGCTTCGACGGATTGAAGCGCAGGCCGCGCGCAGG